>NZ_AZSN01000001.1:0-91796 GCF_000576225.1 Methylibium sp. T29-B
TCCCTTTTATCCCGCCCGGCCGCGAGGTCGGGCGGTTTTTCTGGGTCGATCGCACACAAAGAGTGCGCACCCTCCAAGTGCGACGGTCAGGCCCGTCGGCTGGCCCACACCCAGAGCGCCACGCCGGCCGCCACCATCGGCACGCACAGCCACTGTCCCATGCTCATGCCCAGCGCCAGCAGGCCCAGGAAGCCGTCCGGCTCACGGAAGTATTCGGCGATGAAGCGCAGCACGCCATAGCCCACCAGGAAGGCACCCGAGACCTGCCCGGTCGCACGCGGCTTGCGCGCATAGAGCCACAGCACGACGAACAGCAGCAGCCCTTCGAGCGCGAACTGGTATAGCGGCGACGGATGACGAGGGATCTCGCTGCCCGACTGCGGGTAGACCATCGCCCACGGCAATGACGGATCGGCCGCCCGGCCCCACAGCTCGCCGTTGATGAAATTGCCGATGCGTCCGCTGGCCAGACCGGTCGGCACGCAGGGCGCAATGAGGTCGGTCACCTCGAGCCAGCGTCGCCCGCGCGTGCGGGCGAACAGCGCCATCGCGCCGATCACGCCGAGCAGGCCACCGTGGAAGGCCATGCCGCCCTTCCAGACCTCGAACACCTCCAGTGGATGCGCCGCGTAGTAGCCGGGCTTGTAGAACAGTACATAGCCGAGCCGCCCACCGATGATCACGCCCAGCACGCCGTAGAACAGCAGGTCCTCGACATCGCGTCGCGTCCAGCCGGTCTCCCTGAACGGCGAATGCTGCACCCGGAGCGACGCGAGCCACAGGAACAGGCCGAAGGCCACCAGATAGGTCAGACCGTACCAGTGGATCGCCAGCGGCCCGAGTTCCAGGGCCACGGGGTCGAACTGCGGATGGATCAGCATGGGCGTGTCGGTTGCGGCCGCCGGGGCCGCAGGCATCTGGACAGGCCGGCACGATAACGCAGCGCCCCGCGACCTCAACCGCCTGGCGACGGCGCGGCGCGCACGAAGTCGACGAAGCGCGCCACCACCGCCGGCGGTTCGCGGCGCCACACCAGGCTCGTCTCGCAGCGTGGCGCGCCGACAGCCAGCGACGGCGGCAGGGCACGGTAGACCACCCCGCGGCGCTGCATGCGGGTCACCACCTCGGGCACCCAGGCCACGCCCAGCCCGGCCGACACTAGGTTGACGATCGTCTGCATCTGGATCGCCTCCTGCGCGATCGTCGGCACCGCGCCGTGGCGGTGGTAGTAAGCCAGGACCGCATCGAACAGCGAGGGCGCGATCGGCCGGGGAAAGATCACCAACGGCTGCGCCATCAGGACCGGGAGGGACAGGCGCGTGGCCCGAGCCAGCGGATGCGCCTCGGGGAGCGCCAGCACCAGCGGCTCCTCGAGCACGCGCAGGGCATCCAGCCCCGCGCTCTCCACCCCCGGGTCCATGCCGCTGGCGTGCAGCATGAAGCCGGCATCCAGTTCGGACCGCGCGAAGGCGTGGCGTTGCACGTCGGTCGTGACCTCACGCAACTCGACCTCGATGCGCGGGTGGCGCTCCCGGAAGCCACGCAGCCAGTCCGGCAAGGGGCCGAACCCCAGCGTCGACACGAAGCCCAGGCGCAGCCGCCCGACATCGCCCTCGCCCACCGCACGCGCCAGCACCGACAAGGCCTCCCCCTGCGCCAGCCACTGACGCACCGGTTGCAGCAGCGCGGCCCCGGCGGGCGCAAGCGTCACAGTGCGGCGGTTGCGCACGAACAGCGGCTGCCCCAGGCGCCGCTCCAGTTGCTGGATCGCCATCGTCAGCGGCGGCTGCGTCATGTGCAGTCGCTGCGCGGCACGGCCGAAGTGCAGCAGTTCCGCCACGGCGAGGAACTGCCGCCAGACGCGCACGTCGATCAGGTCGTTGGTCATTCACCAAGCATATCAATCGAGCCGCCAACATATATTGGACGAAGACAGAGGCCGAGGCCGATACTCGCGCCGCACGCCTACCAACCGCCAGCCCAGGAGCCCGCCATCATGAGCATCAACCGCCGTTCGAAGAACATCACCGAAGGCGTGGCCCGCGCACCCAACCGCTCGATGTACTACGCGATGGGCTACCAGGAGGCCGACTTCAAGAAGCCGATGATCGGCGTGGCGAACGGCCACTCGACCATCACGCCCTGCAACTCGGGCCTGCAGAAGCTGGCCGACGCCGCGGTCGAGGGCATCGAGGCGGCCGGCGGCAATGCACAGATCTTCGGCACCCCCACCATCAGCGACGGCATGGCGATGGGCACCGAGGGCATGAAGTACTCGCTGGTCTCGCGCGAGGTCATCGCCGACTGCGTGGAAACCTGCGTCGGCGGCCAGTGGATGGACGGCGTGCTGGTGGTCGGCGGCTGCGACAAGAACATGCCGGGCGGCATGATGGGCATGCTGCGCGCCAACGTGCCCGCGATCTACGTCTACGGCGGCACCATCCTGCCGGGAAAGTACAAGGGCCAGGATCTCAACATCGTCAGCGTGTTCGAGGCCGTCGGCCAGTTCACCGCGGGCAACATGAGCGAGGAAGACTTCTGCCAGATCGAGCGACGCGCGATCCCGGGCAGTGGCTCCTGCGGGGGCATGTACACCGCCAACACCATGAGTTCGGCCTTCGAGGCCCTGGGCATGAGCCTGCCGTTCGCCTCCACGATGGCCAATGTCGAGGACCCGATCGTCGCGCACACCAAGGAAGCGGCGCGCGTGCTGGTCGAGGCAGTGAAGGCCGACCTCAAGCCGCGTGACATCGTCACACGCAAGAGCATCGAGAACGCGGTCGCGGTGATCATGGCCACCGGCGGCTCGACCAATGCGGTGCTGCACTTCCTGGCCATCGCGCACGCCGCCGGCGTCGAGTGGACGATCGACGACTTCGAGCGCGTGCGCCGCAAGGTGCCGGTGCTGTGCGACCTCAAACCCAGCGGCAGGTACCTGGCGATCGACCTGCACCGCGCCGGCGGCATCCCGCAGGTGATGAAGACGCTGCTCGCCGCCGGGCTGATCCACGGCGACTGCATCACCATCACCGGAAGGACCGTGGCCGAGAACCTGGCCGACATCCCCGATGCGCCGCGCGCCGACCAGGACGTGATCCGCCCGATCACGAAGCCGATGTACGAGCAAGGCCACCTGGCCATCCTGAAGGGCAACCTGTCGCCTGAGGGCGCCGTGGCCAAGATCACCGGCCTGAAGAATCCCAGCATCACTGGCCCGGCGCGCGTGTTCGACGACGAGCAGTCGGCGCTGGCCGCCATCATGGCCAAGCAGATCCAGGCCGGCGACGTGATGGTGCTGCGCTACCTGGGCCCGATGGGGGGCCCGGGCATGCCCGAGATGCTGGCGCCGACCGGTGCGCTGATCGGCCAGGGGCTGGGCGAATCGGTGGGGCTGATCACCGACGGCCGCTTCTCCGGCGGCACCTGGGGCATGGTGGTCGGCCACGTGGCACCCGAGGCCGCGGCCGGCGGCACGATCGCGCTGGTGCAGGAAGGCGACTCGATCACCATCGATGCGCACACGCTGGTGCTCAACCTCAACGTGAGCGAGGCCGAGATCGCAAAGCGCCGCGCCGCCTGGAAGGCGCCGGCGCCGCGCTACACACGCGGCGTGCTGGCCAAGTTCGCGAAGAACGCGTCAAGCGCCAGCAGCGGCGCGGTATTGGACCGCTTCGAGTAGGTAGGCGGCGGGACTGGACCGCAAAGGAAAAGGCGACCCGCGGGTCGCCTTGTTCATGGTCGGACGCTTGCGCGAACAGGGATCAGCGCTTGGTGTCCGGTCCGCCGTCGATGCGGCTGGTGCTCTGGCTGTCGAAGCGGCTGTTGAGCACGGAATCCCGGGCCTTCTGGCGCTGCGCCTCACGCTGACCTTCGATCTTGTCGGTCCGCTTCGCCTGGGACGCCTTGAAGGCGGCCGCCTTCTTCTTCTCGAAGCCGCGCGGGTCGATCCCCAGTGCGGCCATGCTCTTGTTGCGACGAGCGACCTTGCGCTCGTCCATCTTTTCCATTTCCTTGCGCTTGGTGTAACCCGACATGTCGGCCCAGGTCCACCAGATCACGGCCAGCGCGAACGGCGCCAGCACGGCCCACCACGACCAAACGCCGACCACCCCGATGTCGAGCAGTTTCAACGCGGACAACACGACGCCCAGGACCACGAACCACATCGCCTTCTCCTCTGCCGGCGCTTGCCGGCCGCGCGCGCAGGTCAACCCCGCCCACGTACAATGCGTTGGGCACTTTACCCCAGCCATGACACAGCAAGGAGACCCTCGATGAACCCGAAAGTGATGATGTGTGTGGTCGTTGGCGCCTTGAGCGCCGCACCCGCCTTCGCCAACGCCGATCTGGCGCAGAAGAAGAACTGCATGGCCTGCCATCAGGTCGACCAGAAGGTCCTGGGCCCGTCGTTCAAGGCCGTGGCTGCCAAGTACGCCGGCGACAAGGATGCCGTGGCGAAACTGTCCACCAAGGTCATCAAGGGCGGCTCGGGTTCCTTCGGTCAGATCCCCATGCCGGCAAATCCGCAGGTGAACGAAGCCGAAGCCCAGCAACTGGTGACCTGGATCCTCGGCCTGAAGTGATCTGTGCAGGCCGCGCCAGCGGCCTCGCCAAAACAGAAAGGGCCCCGCATACGGGGCCCTTTCTCATGTCAGACAGAGCACGTCAGTTGGTCTGAGCCAACTGCTCGAGGATGGCCGGATTCTGGTGAGCACGCCACGTCGCTGCGCGACATGAGTGCTCCCCGATCCGCCCATGGCGCTGACGCGCCACGCCCTTCGGGCCCTCGATTCAGTTGGTCTGAGCCAACTGCTCGAGGATGGCCGGATTCTCCAGGGTCGAGGTGTCCTGGGTGATGGCCTCGCCCTTGGCGATCGAGCGCAGCAGGCGGCGCATGATCTTCCCGGAGCGGGTCTTGGGCAGGTTGTCGCCGAAGCGGATGTCCTTGGGCTTGGCGATCGGGCCGATCTCCTTGCCGACCCAGTTGCGCAGTTCGGCAGCGATCTTCTTCGCTTCCTCACCGGTCGGACGAGGGCGCTTCAGCACCACGAAGGCGCAGATCGCCTCGCCGGTGGTGTCGTCCGGGCGGCCGACCACCGCCGCTTCCGCGACGAGTTCGGTGTGCGAGACCAGCGCCGACTCGATCTCCATCGTGCCCATGCGGTGGCCTGACACGTTCAGCACGTCGTCGATGCGCCCGGTGATGGTGAAGTAGCCGGTCTTCTCGTCGCGGATCGCGCCGTCGCCGGCCAGGTAGTACTTGCCTTGAAGTCTTCCGGGTAATAGCTCTTCTTGAAGCGCTCCGGGTCGCCCCAGATCGTGCGGATCATGCTGGGCCAGGGCTGCTTCACAACCAGAATGCCGCCTTGCCCGTTCGGCACGTCCTTGCCGGTCTCATCGACGATCGCGGCCTGGATGCCGGGGAACGGCAGCGTGCACGAACCCGGCACCAGCGGCGTCGCGCCCGGCAGCGGCGTGATCATGTGGCCGCCGGTCTCGGTCTGCCAGAAGGTGTCGACGATCGGGCAGCGGCCGCCACCGATGTGCTGGTGGTACCACTCCCAGGCGGCCGGGTTGATGGGCTCGCCCACCGAACCGAGGATGCGCAGGCTGGAGAGGTCGTATTGCTTCGGGTGCACCGCCTCGTTGCCCTCGGCGGCCTTGATCAGCGAGCGGATCGCCGTCGGCGCGGTGTAGAAGACGGAGACCTTGTGCTTCTGGATCATCTGCCAGAAGCGGCCAGCGTCCGGATAGGTCGGCACACCCTCGAACACGATCTCGGTGCCGCCCAGCGCCAACGGGCCGTAGGTGATGTAGCTGTGCCCGGTGACCCAGCCGATGTCGGCAGTGCACCAGAAGATGTCGTCGTCCTTCAGGTCGAAGGTCCACTTGGTGGTGAGCGCCGCGTGGAGCAGGTAACCGCCGCTGGCGTGCTGAACTCCCTTGGGCTTGCCGGTCGAGCCCGAGGTGTAGAGCAGGAACAGCGGATGCTCCGCCTCGACCCACTCCGGCTCGCAGGTGTCGGCCTGGCCGGCGAGCAGTTCGTTCAGCCAGACGTCGCGCCCGGCCTGGAAGCCGACGTCGGCGCCGGTGCGCTTGGCGACGACCACATGCCGGACGCTCTCGCAACCACCCAGCGCCAGCGCCTCGTCGACGATCGCCTTCAGCGGCAACTGCTTGCCGCCGCGCACCTGCTGGTCCGCGGTGATCACGGCCACTGCGCCGGTATCGGCGATGCGGTCGCGCAGGCTCTGCGCCGAGAAACCGCCGAACACGACCGAATGGGTCGCCCCGATGCGGGCGCAGGCCTGCATCGCCGCCACGCCCTCGATCGACATGGAGATGTAGATGACGACGCGGTCACCCTTCTTCACGCCCAGCGAGCGCAGGCCGTTGGCGAGCCGGCAGGTCTGGGCCAGCAGTTGGCGGTAGGAGGCGGTGGTCACCTTGCCGTCATCGGCCTCGAAGATGATGGCCGTCTTGTCGCCCAGTCCGCGCTCGACGTTGCGGTCGAGACAGTTGTAGGAGACGTTCAGCGTGCCGTCCTCGAACCACTTGAAGAACGGTGCATCGCTGTCGTTCAGCACCTTGGTGAAAGGCTTCTTCCAACTCACCAGTTCCCGTGCCAGCCGCCCCCAGTAGCCCTGGTAGTCGGCCGCGGCCTCGGCGACCAGCTTGTCGTAGGCCGCCATGCCCGAAACATGGGCAGCGCCGGCGAGCTCCGCCGGCGGGAGGTAGATGTGGGGTTCCTGACTGCTCATGTTCGTCTCCTCGAGGCGTAGTTGTCGGTCGGCACCATAGGCAGACGCTCTTACGATGCCCTTACTCGCAGCTTGGCAATGTAGCGCGGACCGGCAGACCCTGACCATTGCGGCTACCCCCGAGCCATTGCTTCATGCGGGCACGCTCCCACGGAGCGGTGTTCAATAGAATCTGCGCCTCCTCCTTCGTTCCCTCCCCATGTCCGCCTCCCCTGACCCGATCAAGAACAAGCTCCCCGCCCTGCCCAATCTGATCTTCGCCAGCCGGTGGCTTCAGCTGCCGCTGTACCTGGGCCTGATCCTGGCGCAGGTGGTCTATGTCTTCCATTTCTGGGTAGAACTGGTCCACCTGATCGAGGCGGCGTTCGGCAACACCGAGGCACTGCAGAAGCTGGTGACCAGCATCGGCTACAAGACCGACGCACCCATCGCGAGCCTGAACGAGACGGTGATCATGCTGGTGGTGCTGGCGCTGATCGACGTGGTGATGATCAGCAACCTGCTGATCATGGTCATCGTCGGCGGTTACGAGACCTTCGTGTCGCGCATGAATCTCGAGGGCCACCCCGACCAGCCTGAGTGGCTGAGCCACGTCAACGCCTCGGTGCTGAAGGTCAAGCTGGCCACGGCCATCATCGGCATCAGCTCGATCCACCTGCTCAAGACCTTCATCAACGCGGGCAACTACACCGACAAGGTGCTGCTGTGGCAGACCCTGATCCACATCACCTTCCTGCTGTCCGCGCTCGCCATCGCCTACACCGACAAGCTGATGACAGCAGCGACTCACCAGGAAAAGCACTGACGCCGCCGCGGCCCCGGCGGCAGCCCGCGTGAAACGCTGGATCCCCACCCGCGAGCAGCTTCGCCGCTCGAAATGGCTGCGCCCGGTCGCGCACCATCTCGACAACGAGCGCCTGTGGCGCACCGACCGCGGCAGCGTGGCGCGGGCGGTCGCCATCGGGGTGTTCGTCGGCTTCATGCTGCCGGTGGCGCAGTTCCTGTTCGCCATCGCCGTGGCGATCGCGCTGCGCGCCCATGTCGCGATCGCGGCGGCAGCCACGCTGATCACGAATCCCTTCACCTTCCCTCCGATCTACTGGGCCGCCTACAAGATCGGCCGATTCCTGCTCGGTGAACCGGACGACGAGGCCGCGGCGCTGCGGGTCGAAAGCGAGACCGCGGCGCTGCTCGAGCAACAGGGCTTCATCGAAGGGCTGTGGACGGCCGCGCAATCAGCCGGTGCGCCGCTGCTCGTGGGACTGGCTTCGCTGGCCGTGATCGGTGCGGCCACCGGCTTCACGCTGGTCTGGCTGCTCTGGCGGCCCCGGCCCGAGCATCGGCCGGACGAGGACGAGCGTCCCCCCGAACAGTAAACTTGTCAACTTGCCCTGGTGCCGCTGCCCGGCAGACCGGCCGGGTACGCCGCCCTCCGTTCCGCAGCCACTCCCCGATCACGGGACAGCCCCATGACCACGATCCGACACGCCGATCTCGTTGACAGCATCGCTGCCGCGCTGCAGTACATCAGCTACTACCACCCGGCCGACTACATCACGCACCTGGCGCGTGCCTACGAACAGGAGCAGAGCCCGGCCGCCAAGGACGCGATCGCGCAGATCCTCACCAACTCCAAGATGTGCGCCGAAGGACGCCGGCCGATCTGCCAGGACACCGGCATCGTCAACGTGTTCCTGAAGATCGGCATGGACGTGCGCTTCGAGGGCTTCGCCGGCTCGATCGAGGATGCCGTCAACGAGGGCGTGCGCCGCGGCTACCTGAACCCCGAGAACACCCTGCGCGCCAGCATCGTGGCCGATCCCCACTTCGAGCGCAAGAACACCAAGGACAACACCCCGGCCGTCGTGCACATGACGGTCGTGCCGGGCAACACGGTCGACGTGCAGGTGGCGGCCAAGGGCGGCGGCTCCGAGAACAAGAGCAAGTTCGTGATGCTCAACCCCAGCGACAGCCTGGTCGACTGGGTATTGAAGACGGTGCCGACCATGGGCGCCGGCTGGTGCCCGCCGGGCATGCTGGGCATCGGCATCGGCGGCTCGGCGGAGAAGGCCATGCTGATGGCCAAGGAGTCGCTGATGGGCGACATCGACATGTACGAGCTCAAGCAGCGCGGCCCGCAGAACAAGCTGGAGGAGCTGCGCATCGAGCTGTGCGACAAGATCAACGCCCTCGGCATCGGCGCCCAGGGCCTGGGCGGCCTGACCACGGTGCTCGACGTGAAGATCTCGACCTTCCCGACGCACGCGGCCAGCAAACCCGTGGCAATGATCCCGAACTGCGCCGCCACGCGCCACGCACACTTCGTGCTCGACGGCTCCGGCCCGTCCTACCTCGAGCCGCCGAGCCTGGACCTCTGGCCCGACGTGAAATGGGCTCCCGATTACAACAAGAGCAAGTCGGTCAATCTCGACACGCTGACGCGCGAGGAGGTGGCGAGCTGGAAGCCGGGCGACACGCTGCTGCTCAACGGCAAGATGCTCACCGGCCGCGACGCCGCACACAAGCGCATCCAGGACATGCTGGCCAAGGGCGAGAAGCTGCCGGTGGACTTCACCAACCGCGTCATCTACTACGTCGGCCCGGTCGATCCGGTGCGCGACGAGGTGGTCGGCCCGGCTGGCCCGACCACCGCCACGCGCATGGACAAGTTCACCGAGATGATGCTGGCCCAGACCGGCCTGATCGGCATGATCGGCAAGGCCGAGCGCGGCCCGGCCGGCATCGAGGCGATCCGCAAGCACAAGAGCGCCTACCTGATGGCCGTCGGCGGCGCCGCCTACCTGGTGGCCAAGGCGATCAAGCAGGCCAAGGTGCTGGGCTTCGCCGACCTTGGCATGGAGGCGATCTACGAGTTCGACGTCAAGGACATGCCGGTGACGGTGGCCGTCGACTCGACCGGCAGCTCGGTGCACCAGACGGGACCGGCCGAATGGCAGGCGAAGATCGGCAAGATTCCGGTCGCCACCGCCTGAGCGCGGGGCCGCTGCAGGCCCCGGACTGCCCGGCCTGCGGCGGGCCGAACGGCTGCGCCGTGGCCGCGGCCGGCCGCTTCGACGTGGCCTGCTGGTGCAGCACCGTGTGCATCGCCCCCGAACGCCTGACCGGGCTGCCGCCCGAGCAACGCGGGGTCGCCTGCCTGTGCCGCCATTGCGCCGGCGCAGCGCCTAGGAGACCTTGACGCCCTTCCAGAACGCGACCCGACCCTTGATCTCGGCCGCGGCTTCCTTCGGTTCGGCGTAGTACCAGACGGCGTCCGGATTCAGGTCACCGTCGACCAGCAGCGAGTAGTAGCTCGCCTCGCCCTTCCACGAGCACATGGTGTGGTGGTTACTGCCGACCACGTACTCGCGCCGGAGCGCGCTCTCCGGAAAGTAGTGGTTGCCCTCGACCACCACGGTGTCGTCGCTCTCGGCGATGACCACGCCGTTCCACTCCGCCTTCATAGAAAACTCCCCCTTCACGCTGGCAGGGCCAGCCAATGGACGCTGAACAGCCGCTGCGGGTCGACCCACACTGCCCGGGGCGTGTAGCCAGCCTGCTCGGCCAGTGCGCGGAATCCCGCGACGCTGAACTTGTGCGAATTCTCGGTGTGGAGCGTGTCGCCTTCGGCGAACTCGAAGACATGGCCGCACAGCCGCACTTGCTGCGCACGGCGGCTCACCAGGTGCATCTCGATGCGCTGCTCGGCCGGCCGGTAAGGGGCGTAGTGCGCGAACTGGGCGAGATCGAAGTTCGCACCGAGTTCGCGGTTCGCGCGCGCCAGCAGATTCAGGTTGAACGCGGCCGTGACGCCGGCCGTGTCGTTGTAGGCGGCGTGCAGCAGCGCCGGATCCTTGACCAGATCGACGCCGATCAACAACCCGCCGCCGCGCAGCAGCACGGCCGTGCGGCGCAGAAAGCCCAGCGCTTCGTCGGGGCCGAAGTTGCCGATCGACGAGCCAGGGAAGAAGCCGACACGGCGACGGCTCGCGGCATGCGGTGCCGGCAGGTCGAAGGGTCGGGTGAAATCTGCGGCGATCGGGCGCACGTCCAGCCCCGGGTGGTCGGCACGCAGCGCATCGGCCGCGACGTGCAGGTGCTCGGCCGAGATGTCGATCGGAACGAAGCGACGTGGCCGCTGCAGCGCGCCCAGCAGCACGCGGATCTTGCGGCTCGAGCCGGCGCCGAACTCCACGATCTCGGCGTCCGGACCGATGCACTCGGCCATCTCGTCGGCCTGCGCTTTCATCAGGGCCAGTTCGGTGCGCGTCGGGTAGTACTCGGGCAGCTCGCAGATGCGGTCGAACAGCGCCGAGCCCTCGCGGTCGTAGAAGAACTTGGGCGCAATGCTGCGCGGCCGGCGCGCCAGCCCCGCTAGCAGCTCACGGGCGAAGTCGCCGTCGATCACCTGGTGCGGCGGCTGCGCGTCGGTCACGGGCAGCAGATGGGCGCGAGCATCGGGCGTGGCCCGCAACGGCTGCGTCGTCACGAGACATCCCTCGCGAGCCGCAGGCCCGCGAACTGCCAGCGCGCGCCCGGCGCAAAGAAGTTGCGGTAACTCGGCCGCGCGTGCCCGCTCGGCGTCGCGCAGCTGCCGCCTCGCAGCACCAGCTGACCCACCATGAACTTGCCGTTGTATTCGGCCACGGCCCCGGCCTGCGGCCGGAACCCCGGGTAGGGATCGTAGGACGAACGCGTCCACTCCCAGACCTCACCCGTCCCTTCCAGCACGCCGTCGGCGGCCGCAGCCTCCCACTCGAACTCGGTCGGCAGGCGCGCACCGGCCCAGGTGGCGTAAGCGGCCGCCTCGTAGAAGCTCAGGTGGCTCACCGGCTCGTCGAGATCCAGCGCCCGCGGCCCCAGCAGCGTGAAGACCCCCGGGCACCGCGCCTCGGTGTCGCTCCAGTACAGCGGCGCGGCCCAGCCCTGCTGCTGCACGGCCGCCCAGCCATCGCTGAGCCACAGCTCGGGTCGACGGTAGCCGCCGTCGCGCATGAACTCGAGGAACTCGCGGTTGGCGACCGGCCGGCTGGCCAGTTCGTGCGCCTGCAGCAGTGCGCGGTGACACGGCGTCTCGTTGTCGAAGGCGAACGCCGTCGTGGAAGGCGCGCCGATGTCCGCGATACCGCCGGCGCGCGCCAGCCAGCGCAACGGCGGGCCACACACCGGTGCGGGATGCAGGCCGCGCGCGGCGAACACCCGGCCTTCGCCGTCCGGAGACGCGCTGCGGTAGCCGGGCTGCAGCGGGTTCAGCGACAGCAGGTGCTTGGCGTCGGTCAGCATCAGTTCCTGGTGCTGCTGCTCGTGCTGCAGGCCCAGCGCGATCAGCGGAAGCGCGGCCAGCCAAGCGGCGTCGTCCGACTCGCGAACGAAGGTGAGCATCGCCTCGTCGACATGACGCCGGTACTGCAGCACCTCCTCGTTCGACGGTCGCGTCAGCAGGCCACGCTGGGCGCGTGGATGACGCGGCCCGAGCGACTCGTAATAGGAGTTGAACAGGAAGGCGTAGCGCTCGTCGTGCACGCGGTAGCCTGGCTGGTGCGCCTGCAGCACCACGGTCTCGAAGAACCAGGTGGTGTGCGCAAGGTGCCACTTGGTGGGGCTGGCATCCGGCATCGACTGCACGCAGCGGTCTTCGGCCGACAGCGGCGCAGCGAGCTGCAGCGACTGCGACCGCACCGCCTCCAGGCGGCGGCGCCACACGATGCGCAGGCTGCGATCGACGGACGGCGCGGAGGACGACAACTCGGCAACACGGGAGTTCAAGACTTCACTCCTCGGTAGGTCATGTCGGCGGGCACGAAGGCCATACAGTGGATCGCCGGCACGGTGGTTTCCCAACTGGCCTGCCCGACAGGAATCGAACCTGTAACCCCCAGCTTAGAAGGCTGGTGCTCTATCCAGTTGAGCTACGGGCAGAGGGGGCAGGGGAAGTGTACGCGGCACTTTGCGGCCTTGCGCCTCAGACCTGGCGCGAATGCTTCAGCAGCACGCTGACGAGTTCATCCGCATCGAGCGGCTTGGTGACGCGCTCGACCATGCCAGCCTCGATGCAGTGGGTGCGATCCTCCGCGAGCGCGTGACCGGTCTGGCCGATGATGGGCAACTCCGCGTCCAGCGAGTGGATGCGTCGCGCGGTCTCGTAGCCGTCGATGCCAGGCATCATCACGTCCAGCAGCACCGCGTTGTACTTCGGATCCAGCTGCGCGGCGACGCGGTCGATCGCCTCGTAGCCATCAGCCACCACCTCCGCGGAGGCCCCTTCCATCGACAGCATGCTCTCGATGACGATCTGATTGACCGGGTTGTCCTCGGCCACCAGCACGCGCATCCCGTCGAGCCTCGAATGCGGCAGCCGGCCCGCGGTCTCTTCGCGTTCGCCCCGTTGAGGCTGCAGCATCGTGTCGGCACCGACAGGCTCCGCGTCGGTGCCGACCGGCCCTTCGGGCTCCACCGAGGTCAAGGTCGAGCGCGCGAGCGGCAGGCGAATCGAAAACGTGGATCCGGCCCCCAGGTGGCTCGTGACCACGATCGAGCCATTCATCATCTCGACCAGCCGCTTGGTGATCGCCAGGCCCAGGCCGGTGCCTCCATAACGACGCGTGGTCGATCGATCGGCCTGCTCGAACGCCATGAAGAGCCGGGAGATCTGCTCTTCGGACATGCCCAGCCCGCTGTCCCGCACGTTGATGACCAGCTTGTCGCCGGAGACGCCGACCGTCACGTCCACCTGGCCGGAGGCGGTGAACTTGACCGCATTCGACAGCAGGTTGAGCAGGATCTGCCCCAGCCGCAGGGGATCGACGACGATGACCTCGGGCACGCGACGGTCCACCATGAGGCACAGCGCGATGCCCTTGTCGCGCGCGAAGCCCCGGACCAGGTCGACCGCACGCTCCAGGGCCGGCCGCAGCATCGTGGGGGTCGGGTCCAGCAGGAGCTTGCCCGCCTCGATCTTGGACATGTCCAGCACGTCGTTCAGAATGCCCTGCAGCAGCTTGCCGGACTCGAGGATGCGCGCGAACTTCTGGCGCGCCTCCGGAGCGACCGACGGATCGCGGTAGCCGATCTGCGCGAAGCCCAGCACGCCGTTGAGGGGCGTGCGGATCTCATGGCTGATGTTGGCCAGGAACAGCGACTTCGAGTCATTGGCCCGCACCGCCTGCTCCTTGGCCTCCTGGAGCAGCCGCAGCGCCCGCAGCTGGCCGCGCCCCGACCGGTACTGCTGCACCAACAACAGACAGAGCGCACCCGCCAGAACGAGCCAGAACGCCACCGTGATCGCCAGCTCCCGGTACCAGGCGCCCGGAAGTCCGCCTCCGCCAGGCCGGCCAGGATGAAGACCGAATAGCCGCCGACCTGCCGGTACATCACGGCCCGCAGCACGCTGTCGATCGAGCTTCGGGTGCGGAACCGGTCCGCCGGCTTGCCTGACGCGAGCGAGTTCAGAACCTCCGGCGCCGCCACGCGCACCGGTTGCTCGTCCTGCGCCATCGGCGCGGCCGGCAGGCGCAGCAGGACTTCCCGGCGCGCGTTGAACAGCGTGATCACCCCTTGGGCGCCAAGCTTCAACGAGCCGAAGAATCCGTTCAGTTCCTCGAGATCGAGGTTGATGTAGACGACACCGGCGAAGGCGTTGCGGTGGTCGCGCAGCTGCTGGGCCAGCGGCAGCACCCAGCGGCCGGTGATGCGTGACTTGAGCGGCAGCCCCAGCACCATCGTCGAGGAACTCTTGGCTTCCTGGAAGAACTGGCGCCGCTCTACGCTGAGCCTCTGCGCAGGGTCGACACCCCCGCCATAGAGCACCAGCCCGGTGTGGTCGGCCGCGCGCAGTGCCGGGGCATCGGGGAGCCGCTTCTGCAACTCGAACAGTGCGGCATTGAACTCGGTCTCGCTCACCGGACCGGCCGCGCTCATCAGCGCGAAGCTCTGCGCCGCCGACTGCAGCACGAGGTCGGCCGCCTGCAAGCGGGTGAAGAGATAGCGCTCGAGGTTGAGCGTGAGGTTCTCGAGGTCATCATCGGCCGCGACCTGGTAGCGATCGAAGCTCTGCGCGAGCGAGACGCCCAGGAAGACGGCCACGGCCAGCAGCAGCAGCAAAGACCCGGCAGCCTGCCGCCGGAACGTACGACGCCATTCGACCAGACGAGCGCCCAAATTGCCTTCCTTGGCGGCCATGCCGCGAGCCCGAGCGGTTTTATCTCATGAGGCCTAGACTGCCTACCGCTCTATCCCTTAGCGACTCCCGAGAACGTCCCATGACTCGCAAACTCCTTGCCATCTTCGGGCTCATCGTCGCGCTGTCGGCCGGCGGCCCCGCCCTCACCGACAGCCGCGCCGAGGCGCCGCAGCAGAAGACCCAGGCGCCGGGCTACCACCGGATGATGCTGGGCGACTTCGAGATCACCGCGCTGTCCGATGGCACCGTGGACCTGCCGGTCGACCAGCTGCTGTCCGGCGCCCGGCCCGGCCAGGTGAAGCGCGCGCTGCAGCGGGCCTACCTGGGCGTGCCGCTCGAGACCTCGGTCAACGCCTACCTGGTCAACACCGGGACGCGGCTGGTGCTGATCGACACCGGCGCCGCCGGCCTGTTCGGCCCGACGCTCGGCAAGCTGCCGGCCCACCTGAAGGCCGCCGGCTACCTGCCCGAGCAGGTGGACGAGGTCTACATCACCCACCTTCACCCCGATCATGTGGGCGGCCTGCTCGCCGACGGCAAGGCGGCGTTCCCGAACGCGACGCTGCGCTTCGACCAGCACGACGCCGACTTCTGGCTCAGCAACGAGCAGATGGCCAGGGCGCCCGACGACGCCAAGGGCTTCTTCGCCGGCGCGATGGCCGCCGTCAAACCCTACCAGGACGCCGGCCGCCTGAAGACGTTCACGGGCAGCACCGACCTGGTGCCCGGGGTGCGCGCCGAGCCGGCGCCGGGCCACACGCCGGGTCACACCTTCTATGTCGTCGAGAGCCGCGGGCAGAAACTGGTGATCTGGGGCGACATGATGCACGTGGCCGCCGTGCAGTTTCCCGACCCCTCGATCGTCATCAAGTTCGATGTCGACTCGAAGACGGCGATGCCGCAGCGCCGCAAGGCCTTCGCCGATGCGGCCCGCCAAGGCTACTACGTGGCCATCGCTCATGTCTCGTTCCCGGGCATCGGACGCCTTCGTGCCGAGGGCAAGGGCTATGTCTGGGTGCCGCTGAACTACAGCAGCAAGCCGTGAATCCGAACCCGACAGGGAGCCGTCAACGCCGACCTCTGCCCCGATTGCTCGGCGCTTGATGTGGGTCAACGGCGGTGCTGCCCCGGCGCGCACAGCGCCCGCCGCCGTTGCCAGAATGGGTCATGAACAAGCTTCAGCGCGTGATCTGGGCCGAGGACTTCGCGACCGAATTGTCTCGATTGATCAGTGGTGGGATAGCCATGGGCGACTTCAGCGAGCGCGGCCTGAGGCTGTTTCCGACACACGGGCATATGGACCCGGGCGTCGTTGCGCAGGTGGAGTCCGACCGTTGGCACGCAGAGCAGCCGATCTGCGAATGTCGCGGCGCCGGAGCGGGCCCCTGCGCTGCTCGACCCAGATCATCGGCACTGCCCAGCGCTTTTGCCGGCGCCGGGATGCCGGGTTGTCGATAGGAGCGCTCGCCTCGGACGGGCCGGTCCGTCAGAAGCAAAAGCGGCCTGGAGGCTTCCACCTGACAGGCCGCATGAACATTGGTCGGGGCGGCGGGATTCGAACTCGCGACCTACTGGTCCCAAACCAGTTGCGCTACCAGGCTGCGCTACGCCCCGACTGAGCCGCGATTGTAGCCAGCGCACTTTGCCGAGCCGGATGTTCACGCGCTCAGCTGGGACCAGGCCTTCTCCAGGCGCTTGGCGCTCACGGGTTGGGGTGTCCGGAGTTCCTGTGCGAAAAGGCTCACGCGCAGTTCCTCGATCAGCCATCTGAACTCGTCGAGCCGCGCGTCGGCCGCGCCCTTGAGTTCGGCCACGCGGCGCAGGTAGCGTTGCTCGATCGGGCGCAGTTCGGCCAGGCGGGCCGCATCGCGCGCCGGGTCGGCGCGCCACTTGTCGAGCCGCAGCGTGACGCCCTTCAGGTAGCGCGGCAGGTGGTGCAACTGCGCGTAGCCGGTCTCGGCCAGGAAGCGCTTGGGGCACAGACGCGCCAGTTGCGCCGCCACGTCGTCGGCCACCTCCTTGGCCGGCCGCGTGTCCTTGAGCTTGCGGGTGGCGGTCGCCTGCTCGGCGAGCACGGTCGCCGCGAGGCGCGCCACCTCCTGCGCGATCAGGTTGAGCCGCGTGCGGCCCTCGTCGATGCGCTTCGCGAAGCCCGCTGCATCGGTGGGGAGCGGCTCGACGAGGAAGGCGCGGTCGAGCGCCACGTCGATGATCTGCGCCCGCAGTTCGTCGGCGCTGCCGCCGAGCGCCATGTACGCGACCGCCATGCGCGGCAGGTCGGGGATGCTCTTCTCCAGGTACTTCAGCGGCTCCTTGATCTGCAGCGCGACCAGGCGGCGCAGCCCGGCGCGGTGGCGCGTGGCCGCGACGTCGGGCTCGTCGAACACCTCGATCTCCACGTGGCCGCCCTTGTCGATCAGCGCCGGGAAGCCGACCAGGCTCTGCGCGCCGCGGCGGATCTCCATCAGTTCGGGCAGTTCGCCGAAGGACCAGGTGGTGTGGCGCTGAGGCGGCGTGGCCGAGGGTGGCGTGCCCTCACCCGGCCCTCTCCCGCGGGCGGGAGAGGGAGAGAGTTTGTGCGGCTCCCTCTCCCGCTGGTGGGAGAGGGTTGGGTGATGGCGAGTTCGCCGCCTGCTCCACCCCGCCCAGCTTCAAGGCCGCCAGCGCCTGGAACGCCGACCTGGCCTGCGCGCCCAACTCGGCCTTCAGCGTCGGCAGGTGGCGGCCCATGCCGAGCTGGCGGCCGTGCTCGTCGACGACACGGAAGTTCATGAACAGATGGGGCTGCAGCGTCTCGAGCTTGAAGTCGTTGCGCTGCACCGCGATCTGGGTGCGCTCGCGCACCGCCTTCAGCAGCGCGTCGACCAGGCTGCCCTGCGCGAACGGCACCAGCTCGCAGAACTCGGCTGCGGCCTCGGGCAGGGGCACCAGGCGCGAGCGCGGCCGCTGGTGCAGGCTCTTCATCAGCGCCAGCACCTTGTCCTTCAGCAGGCCCGGCACCAGCCACTCGCAGCGCTCGTCGTTCACCTGGTTCAGCGCGTAGATCGGCACGGTGACGGTCAGGCCGTCCTTGCTGTCGCCGGGCTCGTGCAGGTAGGCGGCCTCGCAGTCGATGCCGCCCAGGCGCAGCGTCTTCGGGA
The DNA here is from genome assembly GCF_000576225.1 of Methylibium sp. T29-B. Lineage (NCBI taxonomy): Bacteria > Pseudomonadati > Pseudomonadota > Betaproteobacteria > Burkholderiales > Sphaerotilaceae > Methylibium > Methylibium sp. T29-B. The sequence continues at coordinate 18,081 of NZ_AZSN01000001.1, forward strand.
AGGCCGCGGTGGTGATGCCCGCGGCCTCGTGGCGCATCAGCTCGTCCTTGGTCAGCATCAGCAGCTTCGGCTGCTGCGGGCTCTGGGCGCGGTACCAGCGTTCCAGCGTCGTGCCGGAACACACGTCCTCGGGCAGTTGCTGGTCGTAGAAGGCGAAGATGAGTTCGTCGTCGACCAGCACGTCCTGCCGGCGCGACTTGTGCTCCAGCTCCTCCACTTGGCGGATCAGCTTGCGGTTGTGCGCAAGGAAAGGCAGGCGGCTCTCCCACTCGCCGTTCACCAGCGCCTCGCGGATGAAGATCTCACGCGCGGCGGCGGGGTCGACGTTGCCGAAGTTGACCCGCTTGTTGTTGTAGACCACCAGCCCGTACAGCGTGGCGCGCTCCAGCGCCACCACCTCGGCCGCCTTCTTCTCCCAATGCGGCTCGAGCAGCTGCTTCTTCAGCAGGTGGCCGGCCACCTGCACGATCCACGCCGGCTCGATCGCCGCCAGCGCGCGGCCGAACAGCCGCGTGGTCTCCACCAGCTCGGCGGCGATCAGCCAGCGGCCCGGCTTCTTGCTCAGGTGCGCGCCGGGGTGGCGCCAGAACTTGATGCCGCGCGCGCCGAGGTACCAGTCCTCGTCGTCGCTCTTGCAACCCACGTTGCCCAGCAGCCCGGCCAGCATCGCCAGGTGGAGCTGCTCGTAGGTGGCCGGCGTACCGTTGAGCCGCCAGCCGTGCTCGGCCACCACGGTGTGCAGCTGCGAATGGATGTCGCGCCACTCTCGCACGCGGCGCGGGCTGACGAAGTGCTCGCGCAGGCGCTGCTCCTGCTGGCGGTTGGAGAGCTTGTGGGCGGCCGTGCCCTCGCCGCGGCCGTCCGACGCACGGGCCGGCGCCGGCATGGTCGACGGGTGCGCGGCGTGGCCGCGTCCAGCTCGATCCACTGCCACAGCTTGACGTAGCCGACGAACTCGGAGCGCTCGTCTTCGAACAGCTTGTGCTTCTGATCGGCGGCCTGCTGCTGTTCGAGCGGCCGGTCACGCACGTCCTGCACCGACAGTGCGCTGGCGATCACCAGCACCTCGGCCAGCGCCTGGCGGTCGCGCGCAGCCAGGATCATGCGGCCGATGCGCGGGTCCAGCGGCAGCCTGGCGAGCTCCTTGCCGATCGCCGTGAGCGCGTTGTCGTCGTCGGTCGCGCCCAGCTCGTTCAGCAGCGCGTAGCCGTCGGCGATCGCCTTCTTCGGCGGCGGCTCGAGGAAGGGGAAGGCCTCCACGTCGCCGAGGCCCAGCGCCTTCATGCGCAGGATCACGCCGGCCAGCGAGCTGCGCAGGATCTCGGGATCGGTGAAGCGCGGCCGGCCCGCGTAATCCTTTTCGTCGTATAGGCGGATGCAGATGCCGTCGGCCACGCGCCCGCAACGGCCGGCACGCTGGTTGGCGGCGGCCTGGCTGATGGGCTCCACCTGCAGCTGCTCGACCTTGTTGCGATAGCTGTAGCGCTTGACGCGCGCCGTGCCGGCGTCGACCACGTAGCGGATGCCGGGCACCGTGAGCGAGGTCTCGGCCACGTTGGTGGCCAGCACGATGCGCCGCCCGTTGCCGGCCTGGAACACGCGGTCTTGCTCGGTCTGCGACAGCCGCGCGAACAACGGCAGGATCTCGGGCTGCGGGCCGCCGCGGTGCTGCTGCAGCAGGTGCTTGCGCAGGTGGTCGGCGGCCTCGCGGATCTCGCGCTCGCCGGGCAGGAACACCAGCACGTCGCCGCGGCCCTCGCGCCACAGTTCGTCGACGGCGTCGGCGATCGCGTCGTTCAGGTCGTGCTCACGCGACTCCTCGAAAGCCCTCCAGCGCTGCTCGACCGGGAACAGCCGGCCGCTCACCTGGATCACCGGCGCCGGCACGAGTTCGTGCCCCCACGCTCCGCGCTCCGCACTGTCTCCGCCCCCCGAGGGCGCGCCGCCCGGCTTGGGGCGGTCCGGCGTCGGGCGGACGCTCCCGAAATGCCGTGCAAACCGATCGGCATCGATCGTCGCCGACGTCACGATCACCTTCAGGTCGGGCCGCTTCGGCAGGATCTGCCGCAGGTAGCCGAGCAGGAAGTCGATGTTGAGGCTGCGCTCGTGGGCCTCGTCGATGATCAGCGTGTCGTAGGCCTGCAGCAGCGGGTCGGTCTGCGTCTCGGCCAGCAGGATGCCGTCGGTCATCAGCTTCACCGAGGCACCCGACGTCAGCCGGTCCTGGAAGCGCACCTTGTAGCCCACCACCTCGCCGAGCGGCGTTTCCAGCTCGTCGGCGATACGCTTGGCGACCGAGCTCGCCGCGATGCGCCGCGGCTGGGTGTGGCCGATCAGCCGTCCCCGCTCGCCGGGTTTGGCATTGGCCTTGCCGCGGCCCAGCGCCAGCATCAGCTTGGGCAGCTGCGTGGTCTTGCCGGAGCCGGTCTCGCCGCAGACGATGACGACCTGGTGGCGCTGCACCGCCTCGGCGATTTCGTCGCGCCGGGCCGAGACCGGCAGCGCCTCGGGGAAGCGGATGGGTGGCAGCGATCGCGGCGGTGCAGGGGCGGCGGTGCGGGGAGCGGTCTCGGGCATGGTGTCGGGCAGAATCCGCGATTATCCCGGCGCCCGTCTCATGGACCTCGTCTTCCCGCACACCTTCGTTCCCTGGTTTCGCTCGGTCGCGCCCTACATCCACGCGTACCGCGGCAAGACCTTCGTGGTCGCGATGGCCGGCGAAGGCATCGCCGCGGGCCGACTGAACGCCTTCGTGCAGGACGTGGCGATCCTGCATGCGATGGGCATCAAGCTGGTGCTGGTGCACGGCTTCCGCCCGCAGGTGAGCGAGCAGCTGCGCGCCAAGGGCCACCCGGAGCACTTCAGCCACGGCCTGCGCATCACCGACGCGGTGGCGCTCGACTGCGCCCAGGAGGCCGCCGGCCAGCTGCGCTTCGAGATCGAGGCGGCGTTCTCGCAGGGCCTGCCGAACACGCCGATGGCCAACGCGACGGTGCGCGTGGTGTCGGGCAATTTCCTGACGGCGCGGCCGGTCGGCATCGTCGACGGCGTGAACTTCCTTCACAGCGGCATCGTGCGGCGCGTCGACGCGGCGGCCATTCGCCGTGCCATCGACATCGGCGCGATCGTGCTGCTGTCGCCGTTCGGCTTCTCGCCGACCGGCGAGGCCTTCAACCTGACGATGGAAGACGTGGCGACCAGCACCGCCATCGCGTTGCAGGCCGACAAACTGATGTTCCTGACCGAGGTGCCAGGCGTGCGCGAGGACCCGCGCGACGCCGAGAGCGCGATCGATACCGAGCTCGCGCTGGCCGACGCCCGGCGCCTGCTGGCCGCCTGCCCGACCCGACCCAACCCACCGATACCGCCTTCTACCTGCGCCACTGCATCAAGGCCTGCGAGGGTGGCGTCGAGCGCTCGCACATCCTGCCCTTCAACGCCGACGGCGCGTTGCTGACCGAGGTCTACACACACGACGGCATCGGCACGATGGTGGTCGACGAGAAGCTAGAGAGCCTGCGCGAGGCCAGCTCCGACGACATCGGCGGCATCCTGCAGCTCATCGAACCCTTCGAGCGCGACGGCACGCTGGTCAAGCGCGACCGCACCGAGATCGAACGCGACATCGACCACTACACCGTGATCGAGCACGACGGCGTGATCTTCGGTTGTGCGGCGCTCTACCCCTACCCCGAGGCTCACACCGGCGAAATGGCAGCGCTGACGGTGAGCAACAGCGTGCAGGGCCAGGGAGATGGCGAGCGCATCCTCAAGCGCGTGGAGCAGCGCGCCCGTGCCGCCGGCCTCACCAGCATCTTCGTGCTCACCACCCGCACGATGCACTGGTTCATCAAGCGCGGCTTCGTCCAGGTCGATGCCGACTGGCTGCCCGAAGCGCGCAAACGCAAGTACAACTGGGACCGACGCTCGCTGGTCCTGGTGAAGAAGCTCGCCTGACGAGCCTCGTCGACCCGATCACAAGGACAAGGAGTTCCCCATGGCCCGTACCGTGCACTGCGCCCTGCTGAAGAAAGACGCCGACGGACTGGATTTCGCGCCCTACCCCGGCGAACTGGGCCAGCGCATCTTCGACAACGTCAGCAAGGAAGCCTGGGCCCAGTGGCTCAAGCACCAGACGATGCTGGTCAACGAGAACCGTCTGAATCTGGCGGACGCCCGTGCGCGGCAGTACCTCGCGCGTCAGATGGAGAACTACTTCTTCGGCGCCGGCGCCGAGCAGCCCGCCGGCTACGTGCCGCCGACGCGACCTGAGTTCGGCCGCAAGGGCGTGTGGCCCGCCCCGCGAGGGCGGTGCGTTGCGGATGCCTGGAATGGTGACGCAGACGCGAATCATTCGTGTTGACTCTTATACTGACAGATCGTTGTCACAGGAGACTCCACGATGGTCCGCTCTACCCTCGCCCGCACGGCCCTGGCCGCCGCCACCCTTTGTGCCTCGTTCGCCGCTGCGGCGCAGGACCAGGTGCTGAACCTCTACTCGGCGCGTCACTACCAGACCGACGAGGCGCTCTACGCCGACTTCACCAAGTCGACCGGCATCAAGATCAACCGCGTCGACGCCGACGACGCCGGTCTGCTGGCGCGCCTGCGCAGCGAAGGCGCCTCGAGCCCGGCCGACGTGATCCTGCTGGTCGATGCCGCGCGCATCATCCTGGCCGACGCGGACGGCCTGTTCCAGCCGGTCAAGTCCAGCGTGCTGGCGTCGCGCATTCCCGCGCAGCTGCGCGGCAAGGACGACGGCCAGGGCTCGCAGTGGTTTGGCTTCTCCACCCGCGCGCGCGTGATCGTGTTCAACAAGGGCAGCGTCAAGCGCGACGACGTGGACACCTACGAGGAACTCGCCGATCCGAAGAACAAGGGCAAGGTCTGCACCCGTTCGGGCTCGCACCCCTACAACCTGTCGCTGTTCGGTTCGATGTACGAGCACCTCGGTGCCCAGAAGACCGAGGCCTGGCTCAAGGGCGTGGTCGACAACATGGCGCGCGCCCCCAAGGGCGGCGACACCGACCAGATCAAGGCCGTGGCGAGCGGCGAGTGCGGCATCGCCCTCACCAACAGCTACTACCTGGCACGCCTGATGCGCTCGGAGAAGCCGGAAGACAAGGCCGTGGTCGAGAAGATCGAGGTCGTGTTCCCGAACCAGCAATCCTGGGGCACCCACGTCAACATCGCCGGCGGCGCGCTGGCCCGGCACGCGAAGAACCGCGATGCCGGCGTGAAGTTCCTCGAATACCTGTCCACCAATTCGGCCCAGACCTATTTCGCGAACGGCAACAACGAATATCCGGTGGTGCCGGGCGTGAAGGTCGCCAATCCGGCACTCGACGCGCTGGGAGCTTTCAAGGCCGAACTGATTCCGATCTCGGTGGTCGGGCTGAATTCCATCCGGGTTCAGCAGAGCCTCGATCGGGTCGGCTACAAATAATTCCCGACATATTCCACCTGGAACCCGGCCGCGGCCGGGTTTTCTCTGAGTTGTCACATTGCACGATTTTCGCTGGACCGCCTAGAATCAAATTCAGGCGGGCGCTATTCCCCGCTTCAATTCAACTCGATGGAGCTGGACGCTGAAATGGCCACATACCAAGACCTGATGTCCCAGAAAGCCGCGCTCGAGCGGCAGGCTGCGGCCCTGACCGAGCAGATCGAGACCGCACGTCGTGCCGAGCACAGCGCGGTCATCGCCAGGATCAAGGCCTTGATGGACGAACACGGCATCACGCTGGCGGATCTGGGGCGCAGCAAGTCCCCGGTCAAACCGGCCAAGGCTGCAAAAACCGGCGGGACCGCCGGTCGCAAGGTCGCAGTCAAGTATCGGAATACCGCGACCGGCGATACCTGGAGCGGCCGCGGGCTGCAACCCAATTGGTTGAAGGCAGCGCTGGCCTCCGGCCGCAAGATCGAGGAATTCTCGGTCTGACAGGCGATCGGTTTCGACCGGCGAAGCCGGCCGAGGCATTTTCAACCAGCCGCCTGCGGGCGGCTGCTTCGTTTGTGGACCGAGGTGCCGGAGCCGGAAACAAACCCGCGTCGAGGTCCGGCGGGCAGATTCCGCGCACGGCGAGAAGCTGCGAAGGAATCTCCTTCACGGCCTATCGCGAGGCAGGCGTCGCGCCCTCCTTGGCGCGCCCCATGATCCGGCGCACCAAGCTCGTGCCAGCGAGCACCAGCGCCCCTGCCACGATGCCGAGCACACCATCCAGCACACTCGGCAGCAACGCCTGCAACACCCCCCCGACGCCACCGGCGAACGCCGCGACCCGGGCCACGATCGCCTCGAGGGCATGGTGCAGCACCGGGATGCCGTGCGTCAGGATGCCGCCACCCACCAGGAACATCGCTGCGGTGCCGGCGATCGACAGCCCCTTCATCAGCCACGGTGCCGCTCTCAGGATGCCGGCGCCCAGACCGCGCTGAAAGCGGCCCCATGCCCCGCCGCCCGGCTGACGGCTCAGATAGAGGCCGCCATCGTCGAGCTTCACGATCGCCGCCACGAGCCCGTAGACGCCGACCGTCATCAGCAGCGCGATGCCCACCAGCACCGACACCTGCGTGATAAAGGGCGACTCGGCACGGTGCCCAGCGTGATCGCGATGATCTCGGCCGACAGGATGAAATCGGTGCGCACCGCACCCTTGATCTTGTCCTGTTCGAAAGCCACCAGATCCAGCGCCGGATCGGCCACCGCGCGGGCCAGTTCCGCCCGGCGGGCCTCGTCCTCCGCCTTGTCGTGCATGAACTTGTGCGCCAGCTTCTCGAAGCCTTCGTAGCAGAGGAACGCGCCCCCGACCATCAGCAGCGGCGTGACGGCCCAGGGCGCGAAGGCGCTGATCGCCAGCGCCGCAGGCACCAGGATCGCCTTGTTCTTCAATGAGCCCCGCGCCACGGCCCACACGACCGGCAGTTCGCGGTCGGCCGAGACGCCGGTCACCTGCTGGGCGTTGAGCGCCAGATCGTCACCCAGCACCCCCGCGGTCTTCTTGGTGGCCACCTTGGTGAGCAGGGCCACGTCGTCGAGCACGCTCGCGATGTCGTCGATGAGGGCAAGCAAGCTGGAAGCGGCCATTCGGAGTCCTGAGGTTGCCGGAGCGGTTCAAACGATCGATCGCAGCGATTGTCCGATGAAGGCCGCACCGTCGTTGGCACCCTCGCGCGGCATGCCGCTAGAGTCAGCCGCATGACGAGCGACGACACGGCGATCCATACGGTGACGGTGCAACCGGCGGGCTGGGTCTTCGCCGCACCCGCGTCGGTGCCCTTGCTCGTCGCCGCGCAGCGCGCCGGCATCCGCCTGCCCAGTTCCTGCCGCAACGGCACCTGCCGGGCCTGCCTGTGCGAATCGCGCCACGGCGAGGTGGCATACCGCATCGAATGGCCGGGGCTCAGTGCCGACGAGAAAGCCGCCGGCATCATCCTGCCCTGCGTCGCACACGCCCGCTCGGACCTCGTGATCGAGCAGGCTGCGGCACGCTGCATGCCCCCGTCCGACGAATCCGGCGGCTGAACCGGCTCGATGTCACGACGCGCGCCGCATCGCCTGTCGCTGCCGACCCACAGCCTGCAACCAGTCGAAAGAACCGCCGATCGGCCGGCGACACGGCGTCACGCCGAGGTGCCGGCCGGGCAGGCGGGACCCGCGAATGCTCCCTAGCACAACCGGATATGCCGCGCGGCCTCCCCGACCCTCGGCGTCGTGATCTCGCGCACGTCCGGCCTCGCCGGACAACGCACCAAAAGCTTGCGCGCTCTCGTGCCGTCGGCCACCCTGCGGCTCGGCCGCCCGTCCGACGCAGGGCGCCCGCGGCGCACCCTGATGCAACTTGCAACGAAACTGACGGCCGCAGGTTCGACAATCAAGACTTTCATACCCGCTTGGAGAACCGATGAGCCGCATCACCCCCCTGGCCCTGTCGCTGCTGGTCGCCGGCCTGATGACCACCGGCGGCGCCGCCCTGGCGCAGGCGCAGACCGCTCCCGCCGCGAAGCCGGCCCCGGCCAAGAAGCCGGTGTCGCAGTCGCGCAAGGAACTGAAGTCCGAAGCCAAGGGCCTGGCTCTCGCAACGGAAGTGACCGAGACGATCAGCGACAACCAGTTGGCAATCTCCAACCGCGTGCTGACCGGCACCGCGCAGTGCGAGTTCAACCAGACTGTCAGCGTGACCCCGGTGCAGAACAAGCCGGGCCACTTCGAGGTCGTGTTCAACAAGGCGGCCTATGTGATGACGCCGCAGGAAACCACCACCGGCGCCGTCCGGCTCGAGGACAGACGCAGCGGCGTCGTGTGGCTGCAGATCCCCGTGAAGTCGATGATGATGAACCAGAAGATCGGCCAGCGCATGGTCGATGGCTGCACCCTCGCGGAGCAGCGCGCCGCGGTCGCGGCCGTCACCGCCGCGGCGCGCTGAGACGCCGATTGACCCCCGCCGCGCTGGCCCTGGCCGGCGCCGGCGTCCGCTCCCGGGTTGAATATGCGGATTCAGGTATGTATACTTCATACATACCGATCGACGCAGATTCACGGGAGCCAGCATGGAAGCCACCGTTGCCGAGCGCGGGCAGATCACTCTGCCCAAGGCCGTGCGTGACGCCCTCGGGCTGGTCAAGGGCACGCAGCTGAAGGTCGAGCTCGACGGCGGCCGCATCATCCTGCGCAAGAACGTCGACGACGCCATCTCTCGCGCTCGCGGCAAGTTCAAGCTCGACGGCTTCACCTCGGTCGACGAGGCCCTGCGCGCGGTGCGCGGTCGGGCCCCCGGCGATCCCGTCGATCGCTGAGCGCCCCGCCGTCGATGATCGCGATCGATTCCTCCGTCCTGATCGAACTCCTCAGCGAGAGCCCCGAGGCCGACACGGCCGAGGCCGCGCTGCGCGACGCGCTGTCGCGCGGGCCGGTCGCCGTCTGCGATGTCGTCATCGCAGAGGTCTGCAGCTCGCTCGAGGAAGGCGATCGCGCCGTGCAGGTGCTCGAGGACATGGGCATCGTCTACAGCGCGGTCGAGCAGAAATCCGCGGTGCGCGCCGGCGAGATGCAGCGTCGCTACCGCTCGCGCGGAGGTGCCCGCCAGCGCAACGTGCCCGACTTCATCGTCGGGGCCCACGCCTTGCTTCAGTGCAACGGCCTGATCACCCGAGATGCCGAGTTCTTCCGCCTCTACTTCAAAGGCCTGAAAGTCATCGTGCCGCGCGCCGCCTGACAGGGTCCCTTCGCTTTCGTCCCCCGCCCTCCTCCTACCGTCCCCGGAGTCCACCATGCTGCAAGCCTATCGCCAACATGCCGCCGAACGCGCCGCGCTCGGCATCCCGCCGCTCCCGCTCGAAGCGAAGCAGGTGGCCGAACTGATCGAGCTGATCAAGAGCCCGCCGGCCGGCGAAGAGTCCTTCCTGCTCGACCTGCTGACACACCGCGTCCCGCCGGGAGTCGACGACGCCGCCAAGGTCAAGGCCTCGTTCCTGGCCGCCGTGGCGCACGGCGATCTCGCGGTCGCGCTGATCTCCAAGGCCAAGGCCACCGAATTGCTGGGCACGATGGTGGGTGGCTACAACGTCAAGCCCCTGATCGACCTGCTCGACGACGCCGACGTGGCCGCCGTCGCGGCCGAAGGCCTGAAGAAGACGCTGCTGATGTTCGACTTCTTCCACGACGTGGCCGAGAAGGCCAAGGCCGGCAACGCCAAGGCCAAGGAAGTGATCCAGAGCTGGGCCGATGCCGAGTGGTTCACTTCGCGCCCCGAGGTCGACAAGAAGATCACCGTCACCGTCTTCAAGGTGCCGGGCGAGACCAACACCGACGACCTGTCGCCGGCGCCGGACGCCTGGAGCCGCCCGGACATCCCGCTGCACTACCTGGCGATGCTGAAGAACACGCGCGAAGGCGCGGCCTTCAAGCCCGAGGAGGATGGCAAGCGCGGACCGATGCAGTTCATCGACGACCTGAAGAAGAAGGGCCATCTGGTCGCCTACGTCGGCGACGTGGTCGGCACCGGCTCGTCGCGCAAGAGCGCGACCAACAGCGTGATCTGGGCCACCGGCCAGGACATCCCCTTCGTGCCGAACAAGCGCTTCGGCGGCGTCACGCTGGGCGGCAAGATCGCGCCGATCTTCTTCAACACCCAGGAAGACTCGGGCTCGCTGCCGATCGAAGTGGACGTATCCAAGCTCGAGATGGGCGACGTGGTCGACATCCTGCCGTACGAGGGCAAGATCCAGAAGAACGGCGCCACCGTCGTCGAGTTCAAGCTGAAGAACGAGGTGCTGTTCGACGAGGTGCGCGCCGGCGGCCGCATCAACCTGATCATCGGCCGCAGCCTCACCGGCAAGGCGCGCGAGTTTCTCGGCCTGCCCGCCTCGACGCTCTTCCGCCTGCCCAAGGCCCCGGCCGCGACCCAGGCCGGTTTCACGCTGGCGCAGAAGATGGTCGGCCGCGCGGTCGGCCTGCCCGAGGGCCAGGGCGTGCGCCCGGGCACCTACTGCGAGCCCAAGATGACCACCGTCGGCAGCCAGGACACCACCGGCCCGATGACGCGCGACGAACTGAAGGACCTGGCCTGCCTGGGCTTCAGCGCCGACCTGGTGATGCAGAGCTTCTGCCACACCGCGGCCTACCCGAAGCCCGTGGACGTGAAGACGCACCGCGAGCTGCCTGCCTTCATCAGCAACCGCGGCGGCGTGGCGCTGCGCCCGGGCGACGGCGTGATCCACAGCTGGCTCAACCGCCTCCTGCTGCCCGACACCGTGGGCACCGGCGGCGACAGCCATACGCGCTTCCCCATCGGCATCAGCTTCCCCGCAGGCTCGGGCCTGGTCGCCTTCGGCGCGGCCACCGGCGTGATGCCGCTGGACATGCCCGAATCGGTGCTGGTGCGCTTCAAGGGCCAGATGCAGCCGGGCGTGACGCTGCGTGACCTGGTGCATGCGATCCCGCTCTACGCGATCAAGGCCGGCCTGCTGACGGTCGCCAAGGCCGGCAAGAAGAACGTGTTCTCCGGCCGCGTGCTGGAAATCGAGGGCCTGCCGGACCTGAAGGTGGAACAGGCCTTCGAGCTGAGCGACGCCTCGGCCGAGCGTTCGGCCGCCGGCTGCACCATCAAGCTCAACCCGGCGCCGATCAAGGAATACCTCACCAGCAACGTGGTGCTGATGAAGAACATGATCGCCGACGGCTATGCAGACGCCCGCACCCTGCAGCGCCGCATCGAGAAGGTCGAGGCCTGGCTGGCCAATCCGCAGTTGCTCGAGGCCGACAAGAATGCCGAGTACGCCGCCGTGATCGAGATCGATCTGGCCGACATCAAGGAACCGATCGTCTGCTGCCCCAACGACCCGGACGACGCCAAGTTCATGTCCGAGGTCGCCGGCACCAAGATCGACGAGGCCTTCATCGGCTCGTGCATGACCAACATCGGCCACTTCCGCGCCGCCGCCAAGCTGCTGGGCGGCCAGCGCGACATCCCGGTCAAGCTGTGGGTCGCCCCGCCGACCAAGATGGACGAGAGCGAGCTGATCAAGGAAGGCCACTACGCCAACTTCGGCGCCGCCGGTGCCCGCACCGAGATGCCCGGTTGCAGCCTCTGCATGGGCAACCAGGCCCAGGTGCGTGAAGGCGCGACCGTCGTCTCCACCAGCACCCGCAACTTCCCGAACCGCCTGGGCAAGAACACCAACGTGTTCCTGGCCTCGGCCGAACTGGCGGCGATCGCCTCGAAGCTCGGAAAGATTCCGACCGTGGCCGAGTACCACGAGGCGATGGGCATCATCAACAAGGACGCCGACAGCGTGTACCGCTACATGAACTTCGACCAGATCGACGAGTACGCGAGCGTCGCGAAGGAAGTCACCGCCTGATCACCGGCGACACCGCTCGAGGCCACGGCCCGCAGTTCCTGCGGGCCGTTTTCCTTTCAGGCCCGCCGTTGCGCGTGCGCGCGCAGCCGTTGCACCGCGGCGGCCACGCCATGAGCGGCCCGTACCACCATCTGCGAGCGGCGTTCGAACCACGGCAACAGCGCCGCCCCTGCCGACTGGGCCGGCAGTTCGAAGGACGGCAGCGCTTCCGGTGCGACTTCGGCCGGCGTGGCGGCAGCCGAAGTCGGGCCCGGCGCGAGGCAGGCGTGCACCGCCGCGGCGGCGCGACGCAGCACCGCTCGGCCGGCTCGCGATCGAGCGCGTCGACCCGGCGGGTGAGCATCTGCCGCATCGCGGCCAGGTGGCCGAGCATTTCCTGTCCGTGGGTCAGTGCGTCGGTGATGGCCTGCAAAGGCACCCGCACGCGTTCCGGCTCGACGCTGCTTCGCTGTGCCATCGCGGCCAGCCCGGCGAGGGACTCATAGGCCTCGCGACGCGCCAGACCCAGCCGCGCGCGGCTGCGCCCGGGCTCGGGCCAGGTCAGCACCTCGATGGCCAGCGCGTTCAGGCTGTTCAGCAGCCGGTCGAGCGCGCGCGTGAGGCTGCTGCGCTCCCACGACGGCAGGACGTAGCAGAACGCCCAGGCCAGCCCGGCGCCAAGTGCGGTATCGGCCAGGCGCTCGGCCACTGCGAAGCCGGCGGCCGGATCGGCCAAGTGAGCCTGCAGCAGGGCCATCACGGTGGCAGCGATCGCCGTGACCAGATAGCGCACGTTGACGAAGGCATGCGCGGCCGCGACCGCCAGCAGGAAGGCCACCGAGGCCACGCCGCTCCAGTGCAGTTGCGCCAGCCCGAGTACCAGCAGACAGCCGAGCACCGTGCCGCCGAGCCGCGCGTTGCGCCGCTCGAGCGTCTGCTCCAGATTGCCGCGCAGCACGACCGCGACGCTCAGCACCAGCCAGTGCGGGTGCGAGGCCCAGGGCAGCGCCTCGCCGATGAAGTAGGCCGCCCCGAGCGCGACGGCCGATCGCACGGCGTGCCGAAGCACCGGCGATCTCCCGCTGGTGTGTGGTTTCAGCGCAGCGAGCGGCCAGCCCTCGACCGACACGAACAGGCTCAATTCTTCCTGCGTCAAACGCAGCGGCAACAGCTCTCCGCGCAACAGCGCGCGCATCTGCCGCAGGTCGTCGATCATGTGCTGCGCGCGATCGGCCAGCGCCGGCAGCAGGTGTTCACGCCGGTCGCCCGCCGGGATCGAGACACCGGCCACCCAGGCGTGCAGCGGGCGGTCGTCGCTGTCGTGCGCAGCCTCCACCGGGTCGTCGTAGCGCAGCGCGCCCTGCATCGCATCGAGCGCGGCCGCCTGCGCCTCCAGATTGGCGGCGAGCCGCTGGCGCACCGCAGCCGCCAGCGCATCGTCACCCAGCAGGCCCAGATCGAGCTCACTGGCCAGCAGGGTGTCGCGCAGATCGACGGCGGTGACCAGCAGGCCGGCGAAGGTCCGCGTTTCGGTATCGCGGTCCGGCCGCTCGAAGATCAGATCGCGCGCCGCCTGCACCCGGTCGTTGAGTGCCGTCTCGTCGCGGATCCACGTTCGCAGCCGGTCGGCGGCCGAGTCACTGCCGCGCACCTGCGGCGATGAAGGCACGAGCAATGCGGCGCGCGCCCGCAGCAAGGCGGACAGCCCCTCCAGCACGCCAGCCAGGGCCAGCGCTCGATAGCGGCGCTGCAGCATCACCGAGCAGAACATCGCCCAGGCCATGTACAACGCCGCGCCGAGCGCCGTCCAGGCGGTGTGCGCGAACACCGCAGCCGCGCCCGACACAGGCGGCGACGCCATCGCGAACACGATCGCGAGGATGCCGACGAACGACACCGGACCGGCGCGCAGGCCCCAGGCCAGCGTCATCGCGGAAGCGAAGGCCACCAGCGCCACCACGCCGCCGAGCGCCACCGGATGCAGGCGCAGCGCGACGACGAACGCCGTCACGACGCAGGTGCTGAACGCCGCCAGCGACACCCTGAGCCAGCTGCGCCGCGGCACCACGGGCAAGTCGGCCAGGCTGACGCAGACCGCGCCGCTGACCGCCCACAGCGCCGGCGCGCTGCCGGCCAGCGCCGACACCAGCGCCTGGATCAGGCAGATGCCGAGTGCGACGCCGATGCCATTGACGACATGCAGCGGCAGCGCGTGCAGCGGACGCCAGGGAACGCGCATCAGGCGGGCGGCGCTTCCAGGGCCTTCACCAGCGCGTGCAGGCAGCGGTTCACCGGCGTTGGCGTGCCGGTGGCCTCGCCGCGCCGCACGACGTAGCCGTTGAGGTGATCGATCTCGCTGCGGCGCCCGCGGCGCAGGTCCTGCGCGGTCGACGAGAACTGCGCCGGCATGGTCTGCGCGATGCGGCGCACCGACGCCGGCACCTCGCCCGGGATCCGAACGCCATCGGCAGCAGCCACGGCCAGGCACTCGGCCACCAGGTCATCCATGACGCGGGCGATGCCTTCGCGCGCGACCAGCGGGCCGTAGGCAGGTTCGTCAACGCCGACAGCGCGTTGTAGGCGCAGTTGAGCACCAGCTTGGCCCACAGCACGCCGGCCACGTTGTCCCCGGTCTCGGCCGGCACGCCGGCATCGCCCAGCAGCGCCAGCAGGCCGGCGGCCTCCAGCGTGCCCGGTGTGCCGTGCACGCCGGTCGGTCCGATCACCAGTTCACCGCGGCCGTTGTGCTTCACGTGGCCGGGACCGGCCATCTCGGCGGCGACGTAGACCACCGCAGGCCACACCGGCACACCGACCAGTGCCTGCAGCCGTTCGGCGTTGTCGACGCCGTTCTGCAGGCTCAGCACCAGCGCGTCCGGCGCCAGGTGGTCACGCAGCTCGAGGCCGGCCGCCTCGGTGTCGGTCGACTTGACGCAGAACAGCACCAGCGCCGCGTCGATCAGCGCCGCCGCCTCGGTGCTGGCGCGCACCGGCAGTTCGACGTCGAAGGCCGCCGTCTGCAAGCGCAGGCCGCGCTGCTGCAGCGCCTCGACATGGGTCGGTCGGCCAACCAGCACCAGCTCGTGGCCGGCACGCGCCAGCATGCCGCCGTAGTAGCAGCCCACGGCCCCCGCGCCCATCACGCCGATCTTCATCGTTCGCTTCCGCGCACGGGCGTCAGGGGGCCGGCGGCGCGATCTGCTCGGCGTAGTCGTAGAGCGCGCCCAGGATGTCCTGGCCCCGCTCGTCGGCCGACTCGCTGAGCGCGTCGATGCGTTCGAAGAAGGCCGCCAGGCTGCTGCCGCCGCCGACGCCCAGGTGCAGCCGCTCGGCGCGATGCTGCTCCCACTGGGCCCGCTCCTCGGCATCGAGCGTGTCCGGAAAGTTGCGCGCCCGGTAACGGAACAGCAGTTCCTCCAGGCGCCCGTCCTCGAACGACGGGCGCTGGCCCGCCAGCCCTTCCGGCGGCAGCCCACGCAGCCGCTCGAGCGTGCGCCGGTCGGCATTGGAGACGAAGCCGCCATACAGGTCTTCGTCGACGTCGGGTGCCTGCTCGGGCGCGGGCCGCGCGAACACGTCGGCCCACAGCGCGCGTGGCAGCGCGTCGTGCGCCAGGGCGATGTCGGCGTGACGCTGCACCCGGGCGGCGTCGTAGCCCCAGCGCTCGGCCATCGCCGGGCTCAGCGTCTTGAGGTTGCCGATGACGATCGGCGACTTGTTGATGTGGATGCTCTTGATCGGCAGGCGCGTCGTGCCCTCCGGCAGATCTTCGGCCTTGGTGAACAGGCGCTGGCGGATCGCGGCGGCATCGAGTCCGTAGAGTTCGCTGGGGTCGGCTGCCAGATCCCAGACGATCAGTTCGTTCTTGTTGGTCGGGTGAGCGCCGAGCGGCCACACCGCGGCGAGGCAACCCCGCTCGGCCGGGTACATGCCGGAGATGTGCAGGAAGGGCCTCCGCGCACCGGCACCGATCTCCGCCATCACCGCGTCCTTGCGGTGCAGCCGGAAGCAGAAGTCCCACAGGCGGGGCTGGTGCCGGCGGATCAGCCGCGCCAGGCCGATGGTGGCACGCACGTCCGACAGCGCGTCGTGTGCCGCCTCATGTGCCAGGCCATTGGCCGCCGTCAGGTGCTCGAGCTTGAACGAGGCTCGGCCGTCCTCGTGGCGCGGCCATTCGATGCCCTCGGGCCGCAGCGCATAGGTGCAGCGCACCACGTCTAGCAGGTCCCAGCGCCCGCAGCCGTTCTGCCATTCTCGGGCATAGGGGTCCATCAGGTTGCGCCAGAACAGATGGCGCGTCACCTCGTCGTCGAAGCGGATGGTGTTGTAACCCACGCCCACCGTGCCCGGCGCCGCCAGCTCGCGCTCGATGGTGGCAGCAAAAGCATGTTCCGGCAGGCCCTGCTCGAGGCAGGTCTGCGGCAGGATGCCGGTCAGCAGGCACGATTCGGGGTCGGGCAGGAAATCGGGCGCGGGCTGGCAGTAGTGCATCAGCGGCGGACCGATCTCGTTGAGCTCGGCGTCGGTGCGCACGCCAGCGAACTGCGCCGGCCGGTCGCGCCGCGGCCAGCGCCCGAAGGTTTCGTAGTCGTGCCAGTAGAAGCTGTGTTCGCTCATCGCCCGCAACATACCTCAAGCCGTGGCCGGGACCGGCGTCAAGGCCCGGCCACCCGCAGGAAGCTGGCGAAGCGCGGCAGGCCGCGCGCCGTGGTGCCGCGGTAGGTGTAGGTGACCACCGTGCCCTGCGGAGGCGGTGAAGCCCGCTGTGCATCGCTGAAGCCCGTGCCGAGCGCGAACTCCCGTCCCTGCGGCGTGCGCACGCGCAAGGCGCCCAACTGCCCGACAAAGCGGCCCTTCCCCGCGACGTGCCCGACGACGACTGCCTCGCCGTCCTGCAGCGGCTTGAGCTTCAGCAGCACTTCGCTGCGGCCGGTGACGTAGGGGGCGTCGGCCCGGTGCAGCATCAGCCCTTCGCCGCCCTGCGCCACCACGCTGGCCAGTCGGGCCTGCAGGGCTGCGGCATCGAGCAGTTCCCATTGCTCCACTGCCATCAGCGGCCCGTGCCCCGTTTGACTGACCAGTTGAGCCATCCGCGCTGCCCGCTCGGTGAACGGGCCGGGCGCTCCCGGCAGCTCGAACACACCGTAGCGCACCTGCCGCCATCCGGCATCGTCGGGCTGCCGGTCCCGCACGATCGCCGTGAGCGCCTCGAAACGGCCGCGGCCAAGCCACAGCTCGCCGTCCAGCGCCACGGCCGGCAAGCCGGCCGTGAACCAGCTCGGCGCCGGCACCACGCCGCCACCACGAAACCGCAGCTCGCGTCCGTCCCATTGCGCCCGTACGCCGTCGAGCTTCTCGCTGACCCGGTAGCCGACCGGAGACTGGCCGGCCGCGGCCTCACGCGCCAGCAGCATCGACGGCGCGGCCGCACCGTCGCCGGATCGTCGCACCGCTGCGGCACCGGCGACCCGGACCCCAGCGGCCGCGGCCAAGGCCAGCGCACGCCCCACCACATCACGCCTCGACATCCCCTGCACGATCGCCTCCTGCCCTTCGATGGCCCGCGGCGATTGTTCGGTCGCATGGCCATCGTGGGATCCTCCCCACTGGAGCGGATCACGGGGGTGCGCACCGGCCCTCGCAAGGGTGCGTCGACCTAGGTGCCGCGATGTCATGTGGTGTTGGCATGCAAACCGCATAATCGTTTTCAACCCCAACCCACACCGAGGTCGACCATGCCCGCCACGAGCCCGCACGCCTTCCCGAAGACCCTGAAGAGCTTCAAGACCGCCTCCGGCAAGGAGGGCCGGTTCTACTCGCTACCCGAGCTGGCGAAGACCTTCCCGAACGTGGCGCGCCTGCCGGTGTCGGTGCGCATCGTGCTGGAGAGCGTGCTGCGCAACTGCGACGGCAAGAAGGTCACGAAGGAGCACGTGGAGCAGCTCGCGAACTGGCGGCCGACCGTCGAGCGCAGCGACGAGATCCCCTTCGTCGTCGCGCGCGTGGTGCTGCAGGACTTCACCGGCGTGCCGCTGCTGGCCGACCTGGCCGCGATGCGCAACGTGGCCGCGAAGATGGGCAAGAACCCCAAGGCGATCGAGCCGCTGGTGCCGGTGGACCTGGTGGTCGACCACTCGGTGATGATCGACCACTTCGGGTCGGCCAAGGCGCTGGACCTGAACATGAAGCTGGAATTCAGCCGCAATCGCGAGCGCTACCAGTTCATGAAATGGGGCATGGACGCCTTCGACACCTTCGGCGTCGTGCCACCCGGCTTCGGCATCGTGCACCAGGTGAACCTCGAGTACCTTGCGCGCGGCGTGCACAAGACCCAGGGCGGCATCTTCTACCCCGACACATTGGTGGGCACCGACAGCCACACCACGATGATCAACGGCATCGGCGTGGTCGGCTGGGGCGTGGGTGGCATCGAGGCCGAGGCCGGCATGCTGGGCCAGCCGGTCTACTTCCTGACACCCGACGTGGTGGGCTTCGAGCTCACCGGCCAACTGCGCGAGGGCGTGACGGCCACCGACCTGGTGCTGACGGTCACCGAGATCCTGCGCAAGGCCAAGGTGGTGGGCAAGTTCGTCGAGTTCTTCGGCGAAGGCACCCGCACCCTCGCCCTGCCCGACCGCGCCACGATCGGCAACATGGCGCCCGAGTATGGCGCCACGATGGGCTTCTTCCCGGTCGACGAGAAGACCATCGACTATTTCCAGGGCACCGGCCGCAGCAAGGCCGAGATCGAGGCCTTCGAGGCCTACTTCAAGGCGCAGAAGCTGTTCGGCGTGCCCGAGGCCGGCGACATCGACTACAGCGCGGTCGTGAAGCTCGACCTGGGCACAGTGGCGCCGTCGCTGTCGGGCCCGAAGCGGCCGCAGGATCGCATCGAACTCGGCCACGTGAAGTCGCAGTTCGGCTCGCTGTTCAGCAAGCCGCCGGCGGAGAACGGCTTCAACCAGCCGGCTGAGAAGCTGGGGCAGGCCTTTGCCACCAGCGACGGCCTGGAAATCCGGAACGGCGACGTGCTGATCGCCGCCATCACCTCCTGCACCAACACCAGCAATCCGGGCGTGCTGCTGGCCGCCGGGCTGCTGGCGAAGAAGGCGGTCGAGGCCGGGCTGAAGGTGAAGAAGCACGTGAAGACCTCGCTCGCGCCGGGCTCGCGCATCGTCACCGAGTACCTGGAGAAGGCCGGCCTGCTGCCCTACCTGGAGAAGCTGGGCTTCTTCGTCGCTGGCTACGGCTGCACCACCTGCATCGGCAATGCCGGCGACCTGACGCCCGAGATCAACGAGGCGATCACGAAGAACGACCTGGTGTGCGCCGCCGTGCTGTCGGGCAACCGCAACTTCGAGGCCCGCATCCACCCGAACCTGAAGGCCAACTTCCTGGCCAGCCCGCCGCTGGTGGTGGCCTATGCGATCGCCGGCACCGTGAGCAGGGACCTGATGACGGAACCGGTGGGCACCGGCAAGGGCGGCAAGCCGGTCTACCTGGGCGACATCTGGCCCACCAGCGACGAGATCTACAAGCTGATGAAGTTCGCGATGGACGGCAAGGCGTTCAAGAAGAATTACGACAAGGTCAAGAGCGATCCCGGCAAGCTGTGGGAACAGATCAAGGGCGTGAAGGGCCATGTCTACACCTGGCCCAAGAGCACCTACATCGCCGAGCCGCCGTTCTTCCAGGACTTCACCATGGAGCCGGCCGTGGCGGACGCCGGCGTGAAGGGCGCACGCATCATGGGCCTGTTCGGCGACTCGATCACCACCGACCACATCTCGCCGGCCGGCTCCTTCAAGGACACCACGCCGGCCGGCAAGTACCTGCTAGAGCACGGTGTGCTGAAGGCCGACTTCAACAGCTACGGCTCGCGCCGCGGCAACCACGAGGTGATGATGCGCGGCACCTTCGCCAACGTGCGCATCAAGAACCTGATGCTGCCGCCCAAGGACGACGGCGCGCGCGAGGAAGGTGGCTACACCCTCTTCCAGCTCGACGGTGCGGACAAGGGCCGCAAGCTCGCGATCTACGACGCCGCCATGCAGTACATCGCCGCCGGCGTACCCACGGTGATCTTCGGCGGCGAGGAGTACGGCACCGGCTCGTCGCGCGACTGGGCCGCCAAGGGCACGCAGCTGCTGGGCATCAAGGCCGTGGTGGCGAAGAGCTTCGAGCGCATCCACCGCAGCAACCTGGTCGGCATGGGCGTACTGCCGCTGCAGTTCAAGGGCAGCGACTCATGGAGCACGCTGGGACTGATCGGTGACGAGGTGGTGGACGTGGTGGTCGATGCCGACATGAAGCCGCAATCGGACGCCACGCTGGTGATCACCACGCCCACCGGTGAGAAGAAGACCGTGATCGTCACGCTGCGCATCGACACGCCGATCGAGGTGGACTACTACAAGCACGGCGGCATCCTGCCCTTCGTGCTGAGGCAGTTGCTCGCCGCGTGACCACCGCCTTGTGAGTTGTGAGGACGCGGCACGACGGTCGTCGCGTCCTCAGTGGGACAGCCGTGCGCTGAATACCGCCTCGTCGAAGCCGACCGTCACGCCACCCGGCCACTCCACCACGGGCCGCTTCACCAGCGACGGATGTTCCCTGAGCGCCCGCTGGGCGCTCGACGCGTCGACGACGGACTCCCGCACCGCAGGATCGAGTTGGCGCCAGGTCGTGCCCTTGCGGTTGACCAGCGTCTCCCAGCCGGTGGCGGACACCCATCTGGCCAGCGCGTCGGGAGGCACGCCCTGCTTCTTGAAGTCGTGAAACGTGTAGCCAACGTCGCGGGCCTCCAGCCAGGCGCGGGCCCGCTTCACGGTGTCGCAGTTCGGGATGCCGTACAGGGTGATCGTGGGCATGGAATCAGCGACCGTCGAAGAGATCGTCGCACTGCGGATCGACGTTGTTGCCCAGTTCGGCCACCTTGTCGGAGGTGTCGAGGCTGACCTGGAACCACACGCAGAACGGCGTGTCGTAGCGGTACGACCAGAGCTGGTGCTGCTGACGTGACAGGAAGCGCACGTTCGACGGATGGCCGATGCGCCGCAGCACTTCGTCGCGGCTCATGCCGATCTGCAGTGCATAGAAGTTCTTCTCGGTCAGCACCTGTTCCCAGCGCAGCAGCCGCTGGTCGGCATCGAAGTCGAGCATGTAAGTGTGCTTGCCCATCGGGCCTCGGGCGAACTCCAGCCGCTCACCGGCTGGAGCGAGTGCATAGCGCCCGGTCGGCGGCCCCATGCGCTCGATGACCTGCGCCTGCGGTGTACCGACGGGCAGGCCCGAAGGGCTGTAACCGGCGCAGGCTGACAACGCGAGCACGCCGATCCACAGCAGCATGCAGCGCAGGGTGGTCGATGCAGCAGCGGGGGTCGGCCGGTTCATGCGCAAATTCTGCCCGCGAGCGAAATCCGACCCGGTCGCGCGGAGATCGCGATTGAGCAACGTCGCTCAATCGCGACCTGGCAGCCGCCGCGTCGCGTCCGCCGTCGGCAGGCGCCACATCCACAGCGCAACGGCGGTGCAACACAGTGCGGGCATCCATCGCCAGGGCGAAGTCAGCCACCACCACGACCAGACACAGCCCAGCGTCATCATCACCGTGGCCAGTCGCTTCGCCGCCAGCGGGATCGCGCGATGCGAACGCCACGCCTGAATCATCGGTCCGAAGCGTCGATGCCCGAGCAGCCAACGTTCGCAGCGCTCGCTCCCGCGCGCAAAGCAGAAGGCCGCCAGCAGCACGAAGGGCGTCGTGGGCAACAAGGGCAGCACGATGCCGACCAGGCCCGTCAGCAAGGCCAGCCCCCCCGCCAGCGACCACAGCGCGCGAATCCAGCGCGGCGTCGGGGGAATTGGGGCCTCGTCCTGCATGGACGCAGTATCGGTCCGCCGGAGACCGATCGGTCGCCCGGCCGCCTGGGCCGGTCTCGAGCGCTCTAGACGGACCTCGCCGTCGCCCGCCCGGCCAGTGCTTCCAGCGCGGAGCCCAGACCCAGCAGGGTCGGTTGCGCTTCGGTGATGCGCCTGAAGACATCGGCATACACCGCATCGCCCTCGTCGCCGGCAAGCGGGTCGCGGTTCTGCAGGAAGGCCGCATCGAGTTCGCTCCAGTCCTGATCACCGAGCACGCGCTCGGCCATCGGCAGCACCATCGCCTCCTCCGTGCGCATGTGGTTCAGGTAGAAGTGCATGTAGGCCGTCATCGAGCGCTCGAAACGCTCGCGTCGCTCCTCGCCCTGGGGCGTCTCGGCCATCACCTCGAAGGCCAGCAGCTCGTGTTCGAGTTTGCGGATGAACTGCTCGCCCTGGGCATGGTCCTGATCGAGCCGGTTCAGCACGGCGGTGCGCTCTGCGCTGCGCGACCGCAGCATCGGAAACAGCAGCCGGCTTTCCTTGGCATGGTGCAGGCGCTCGGGAAATTCGTCGACGTAGAAGAGCATGGCGCGCAACATCCCGAAGTCCGGCAGCGTTCCGCGCCGGCGATGCTCTCCCAGCATCAGGTGGATGGCGCGCAGCATCGCAGACAGAGCCCGATGCTCCTGGCGAATGATGGTCAAGCTGGCGTGCACGGGGGGTTGATGCAGTGTAAGAAAGCGTACGGCCACGGCGATAAACACCCGCCGCGCCGTCGGTCGCTAGCGTCGATCCAGACCGCCCAGCAGGCCTTGCGCCAGATCAAGAGGCCGTTCATTCGCAGCGAAGGAGACACGGTGTAGGCGCGTTCGTACAGCACGCGGCGCGATCGCCCTACTGCCTTTGGACTGCAGGCTACCCATCATCGAGTTGCCACGGTCCCATCCATCCCGGGTGGTCCCACTTGCCCAACTTCGAGGAGTTCCCATGAGCGACAAGCAAGTCATCCAGATCCTGAACGAACTGATCGAAACGTCGAAGGACGGCCAGTACGGATTCGCGAAATGCGCCGAGCGAGCCGAGTCCGTCGCCCTCAAGCAGACACTGCAGGCCCGTGCCGCGGAATGCGAAAGCGCCGCGGTGGAGTTGCAGGCCCTGGTCCTGCAGCACGGGGGAAGCCCCGAGGATCATGGCAGCGTCGCCGGCGCCTTCATCGGGGATGGGTGTCGGTGAAGGATGCATTCACCGGCAGCAGCGATCACGCGTTGCTGGAGGAGTGCGAGCGCGGCGAGGACGCGGCACTGGCCCGCTACCGCAAGGCGCTGAAGCAGCAACTGCCGATCGACGTGCAGCAGACGCTCGGCCGGCAGTTGCTTGGGGTGCAGTCCAACCACGACCAGATCAAGGCGCTGCGCGACAGCGTGACGTCCTGAGTCCTGCAACCGACGCTTCGCACATGTCGGACACTGGCTACGATTCCTTCAACAACCGCGCCGAACTGGCTTCGGCGCGGATTGCAGGCTGCTTCTCTTGCCTGGCTATCTTCGAGCCGTCCGACGTGGTGAGTTGGACACACGGCGAATCCACCGCCGTGTGTCCGCTCTGCGGTGCGGACACGGTCCTGCCCCACGTCGGCAGCCTCGCGACATTGCGGGCCGTGCATGCCGGGCTGCTGGACAACTGCGACGAGACGATCCCCGCCGTCCTGACGCTGACGCCCGAGACCGACTAGCAAACTCAGCGCATCTCGAAACCCGGATAGCCGCCGGCGGCCAGTTCTTCGCAGCGTTGGCGGTATTTTCCGACCCCACCGATGTACGAAAGCATGCGGCGCTGCTTGCCCTTGACATTGGTTCCCATGTACCAGGAATCGGTCTTGACCAGCAGCGTCGCGTTGGAGGTCTCGTCGTGGTGAGCCACCCATTCGTCTTCCAGCGCCCGGCTGGGCTCGATGACGGTCAGGCCCTTACGGCGCAGCGCCACCAGGCACTCGGTGATCCAGTCGACCTGCTGCTGCAGGCAGGTGGTCATGTTGCAGAAGGCCGCCGACGGCGCCAGTGGCGCCCCGGTCGTGAAGAGGTTGGGATAGCCGTGCACCTGCAGGCCCATCGTGGTGCGGATCTCGCGGCCCCAGTCGTCCTTGAGCGAGCGCCCGCCGCGACCGCGGATGTCGATGCGCGTCAGTGCACCCGTTCCCGCATCGAAACCCGTCGCCAGGATCAGGATGTCGAGTTCGTGGAGCCTGCCGTCGGCCGTTCGCACACCTTCGGGCGTGACGCACTCGATCGGCGACGCCTTCACGTCAACGATCTCGACGTTCGGGCGGTGGTAGGCCTCCAGGTAGTTGGTGTCCAGTGGCACGCGGTTGGTCCCGAAGCCGTAGTTCGTGGGGATCAACTTCTCGCACAGCATCGGGTCCTTGAGCCGCTCGCGCATCTTCCCGCGCACGAACTCGGAGACCTCGGCGTTGACCTTTTCGTCGAAGAACATTTCGGAGAACGAGGCCAGCCACAACGCCAGCGAGCCGTCGTTCCAGAGCTCCTCCAGCACGGCGATCCGCTCCTCGGGCGTCCTTTCGGCCCAAGTGCCGTAGCCGCCGAAGTCGTAGACGTGGCCGGCAAAGGTGCGCTGCACGCGTTCCTTCATCTCGTGGAAGCGGCTCGAGAATCCGGCCCAGACCGCCTCGGTGTACTTCGGGTTGTTCATCGGGATCGTGTACTGCGGCGTGCGCAGGAACACCTTGAGGTGGCCGACCTGACTCGCGATCGTCTGGATGACCTGGATGCCCGTCGCCCCGGTGCCCACGATGCCCACGCGTTTGCCGGTGAAATCGACCGGCTCCTTCGGCCAACGCGCGGTGTGAACAACTGGCCCTTGAAGCTGCCCTGACCGGGGAACACCGACGTCAGCGGCGCCGACAGCATGCCGCAGCAGGTGATGAGGAAGCGCGCCTGGACGGTATCGCCCTGGTCGGTCGTGATCGACCAGCTCTGCGCAGCTTCATCGTAGTGCGCCGCCTCGACGCGCGTGCTGAACCGGTAATGCTTGCGCAGGTCACAGCGGTCCGCCACGTAGTTCAGCCAGCGCTCGGACTCGGGCTGCGCCGGGAAGCGCTCGCTCGGTTTCCACCCCTTGTAGAGATCTTCCGAAAACCAGAACTGGTAGACCTCGGCCGTGGAATCGAACCGGGCGCCCGGGTAGCGATTCCAGTACCAGGTGCCTCCGACGTTGGAGCCGGCCTCGAAAGCCTGGACGTCGAACCCCTGCTCGCGCAGGCGATAGACCTGGTACAGGCCGGCGATGCCTGCCCCGATGACCACGGCGTCCACCTTGGTGGCCTTGGCAACGGTCTTGTCGTTCATCACGATCCCCTTCACTTGGTGATTTCAGCGGCCGTGACCGAGCGTCGCGTCACGGGAGAAGCGCTGCCCAAGGATGGAGGAGCGAAGGCAGCGTTTCCGTCACGCAGGCGACAGAGGCCATGGGGTGTAACCCTTAGACCGGCCGCCGCTGTCAGACAACGAATGACCCAGGGTCGGCGGGGTCGTTCGAGGCTCGCGTGAAAACCCGTTTGCCACCAGCACATCGACCCGAGGAGCGGATGCCATGCCCGATCAAATCAGCCTGCCAGGAGTTCCTGCCGAGCCCGCACTGTTCCAGCCCGAGGCCGTCCACGGGCGCGCCGGCCAGTTGCGTGGCTACAACCTGTTCTTTGCACTCGTCCCTCTGCGCGACGACGCAGAACACTTGGCCCAGGTCGGCGCCGAGCTGCGCAGGCGCCATGGGCTGCGGGGTCCGTGCCTCCCACCTCAGAATCTGCACGTCAGCCTGCATGCGGTCGCGGCTACGCCAACAGGATCCCTCGATCGGATATCGAAGCCGCCCGGGCCGCGGCTGCCCGAGTGCCCTGGCCGGGTTCGTCCATCCTGTTCGATCGTGCATCCAGCTTCAACACCGCAGGCAACAACCCCTTCGTCCTGCGCTGCGATGCACAGAGCGATGACGCCGTGACGCGACTGCGGGACGCACTTGGAGACGAACTACGCCGCGCAGGGCTCAGGCCGAAGCCGTCCCGCACACCGCACATGACGCTGCTCTATGACCCGATACTGGTACCAGAGCACCTCATCGAACAGACAGGATGGATCGCTGCGCGATTCACACTGATCCTCAGTCACCAAGGCCGCGGACATCACGAGGGGCTGGGCGATTGGCCATCGCCTGATGAGGAATCTCGCGCGCGCGACAGCCAGAAATGACAAAGGCCCCGCACTGTCGTGCGAGGCCTTGTCTTTCTTGGTGGGCCCTGAGTGACTCGAACACTCGACCTACGGATTAAGAGTCCCACCTGCCACCCCGAGTGGCTTGTCGCAAGTCGTTGTCACCGTTGATAAATTTGGTGTTTCTGCGCCACGCGTTTTGTGCCTCAAGCGGGCCGATTTCAGGCTGTTTTCTCGAAGTTGCGGCACAAATCTGTCACAGCGATTCGGTGCGGATCAGGGCATTCTCACAAGGTCTAGGAGGCCCCTCGAGTTCACGCTTGAGGCAGGTCGTCGCCTTACGCTTCGACGGCTCTGGCCCACCGGCGGATGGCGGCCTTCAGACGACGCTTCGCGGAATCGTCCAGCGGCATCGCCGCCACGAGATCCAGCACGACTTCTGGCCTGACGTAGCGATGCGCGAGCATCGCCATGCAGAACTCGCGGTCCTTGTCGCGCCCGGCTGCTGCCTTCGACATGAACAGGTCCGGCAGGTCGAGGCAGTAGCCCACGCGTTGGTTGGTCGCGGCGCTCTGCACCCTGTGGACGCGGTCAATCCAGCCTCGCGGCAGTACTGCGGTTTCGGGACCCACGCCTTGTGCGTAGTAGCCGTAGGTCTGGTGAAACTGCGAGCCTTCACCGATGGCGCCATCGATCCTGTCGGCCAATTCGGGTGCCTGAAGCGGGTAGATGTCCGCCTCGGCCGACATCGTGAAGACATCGGGCGGATTCGGGACCGGACCCAGGATCGACTGGCTGCCGACGATGATGAACTCGTACTGGTCCGTCACGTCCGCGCTGGCGCGGATGATGTGTTCGAGTTCGTCGCGGGTCATGTCGGTGTCTGTGCTCCGGAGTCACCGAGCACGACACCCTTTCGCAGCTTGCCGACTTGGTCCAGCACGCCTTGACGCACCTGCGCCGGGAGCACTGCCGTCAGTGGCGATGCCTGGCGAAGCTCCTGCGCCCTTCGCGTTCGCCCCAGCACCTTGCGCCACTTCGCGCCGCGAAGAATCTCCTGCCACTCCTGCCACAAGCCCATCGAGCGTGAGTTGCCCGATGCCAGCCAGCGATCCAGCGTGCTCTGGGCCTGGTGCAGGAACTCGGGCTCCAAGCGGGCGAGTCGAATGGCCTCCTCGTGCAGCGCCAGGCTTTGAAGATCCTGGACTTGATGTCGGGTGTCGTCGGTGGAGACGGTCACCTGCACGACCGGGCGGGCGCGCTTGGACCTGGCCGCTGCCGTCCCCGGTGGCCCGGGCTGCAATGCGTCGCCGGCCAACAAGGCCAGTTCACCGCCAATGCCGAGTACCGACATCACGCGCAGGTAGGTTCCGATGGCCGGGCCCGGATCGCCCGATTCGACCGAGCTCAGCGTGGTGCGGGAGATGCCCGCACGCTTGGCCATCTCTACCGTGCCCAGGCCCTGGGCCTTGCGCAGGCGCTTGAGCCGATCGCCGAGTTGAAGCAGCAACTGGCGTTCGAGGATCACGGTGCTGTCGGGTACGTTCATTTGTTCAGAATACTAGTCAAAATAAGACGCTTTGTCCAGTTAAGCGCTCAATCAGTGCAACCCCGGAGTTGTAGCTGGACATCCTCAGCCGCCTCAGTGTCGGGGTGTCCTTCGGCAGTTGAACGGGCCGAAGCGCTCCGCCTACTGCCAAAAATTCGATCAGGTCGAATGCGAGTGACGGCCAGCATCGGCGACCTTACGTGCCGGTGCTTTGAACACGTTCTTCTGGTTCCACGCTAGGAAGGGCGGCGCCGGCCGCATGTCCACCTGCTGCGGTGCCAGCAGGCGCTGCCCGTGATGTCGCAACTCGCCCTGCTGGCTGCGGTCTCCGGCCATCGCGTGCTGGCTGAAGATGACGCGGTGCTCGGTGGGCTCGACCGTGAACGCCCCCAGGTCGAACAGCTTGTGGTGCAGCGCGCACAGGGCCAGGCCGTTGGGTTCGATATCGGGCCCGCCGACGTGATGCCACTGGATGTGGGCGGCCTCCAGGCCCGCACTCACCTGGCCGATGCGCAGGTCGAAGCCGCAGACGCAGCACCGGTACTCGTAAGCGCGCAGCACACGTTCGCGGAAGCCGGGGTCGCGCCTGCGGCGTTCTGCCTGGCCGTAAGTCGGCACGTCCGGCTCGCTGGCCAGGTGTGCGACCTGGCGGTCTAGGTCCAGACCGACGGCGGCTGGGATGTCAGCATGCAGCGTTGCGGGGAAGTAAGTCTCCAGCACACGCGCCGCCACAGCCTCCAGCAGACCCGGCACCTTGCGCAAGGCTTCGTCCACCTCCGGCGGGAAGCCGCCCTGCACATGGTGCGTCCTCAGCTCGCCGAGGTTGGGCGTGGCGCCGGCTGGTCGCCCGAGCAACTCTCGAGGGCCATTCAGCGACCACAGCGCCCCCTGGCCATCAGTGGCAAGGTGCCAGAAAGGATAGTGGCGCGACTTCGCGGCGCCGCTGGGGCCGAACTCGGTGAGCAGTGCCTGCAGCGATGTGTCGATGGTGGTGAACTCCACCAGCCTTGGCTCGTTGCGCTGCACCCGTGCCAGCGCCAGCAGGATCAGCAGCGGCTTGTGCGGGGCGTACACACCGGCCCGTTGTGCGCGACGGATGTTGTCGAAGGCCTCCAGCACCTGCGCGGCTGTCTTCATCTCAAACCGGCTCACCGCCACGGGCAGACCAGTAGTCAGCACGCTCCGGAAAGATCCACCGCACACCACCACGCGGATCGGCCAGGTCGCCGTTGTAGCGCGGGATCAGGTGCACATGCAGGTGTGGCACGGTCTGCCCGGCGGCCGGGCCATCGTTGATGCCAATGCTGTAGCCATCGGGGTGCAGCGACTGGTCCAGGTCGCGTCGTGCCACGTCGAGCAACTCGAAGACGGCGTCGCGCTCGGGTGGTTCAAGCTCGAAGAAGCTCCCTTTGTGCCGGCGCGGCAGCACCAGCGTGTGGCCGGGTGACACAGGGTAGGCATCCCGGATGACCACAGCGAATTGGTTGGCATGCACGATCCTGGCGAGTGGCAAGGTACAGAACGGGCAGACAGTGGCAGCAGGCGTCGACATGGGCGAACAAGCGTAACTCAGCGCCGAGCGCGGCTCGAACCCAGGTACACCGATGTGATCTGGCCCCTCGAATGCCCGAGTGACTCCGAGACCAGGCGCCGCGCCGCCAGATCCACGGCCGCATCGGCGCGCTCGTCGGTGGCCACCGGCGGTGCCACACCGGCTTCAGCTTCGTATCGCTCGGCCGCATACCCATGCCGCAGGCCATGCGCCGTCACGCCGAGCATGGCCTTGGTCAGGCCGAACAGCTCCATCACGTAGCGCTGGTGCCGGATGGCCCGGACGAGCTGGTAGCGTGGATCGCTGAGGCTGTCGTTCTCGCCGGGCGCCACGCGGCGGGCGTGCTCGATCGCGGCAAGCTGGGTCGGCGTGACCACGGGCACGTAGCGCAGCCGGCCGCCCTTGGTGCCGCGCCGCAGCTGCAGGTATTCCGCCGCGCCGGCAGCCGCCTTGCCGGCCTGGGCCGCAGTCACGATGTCCTGGTGGGGGCGGAACATCACCGCTTCCTTGCAGCGCAGGCCGAACTCCTTCATCAGCTCGATCTGCACGGCCACGCGCTCGTCGAACTCGGCAACGGCCGCGATCACCTCGTCGGGCACCACGCCGTTGTCGTCCCAGGCCTTGCTGTGCTTGGTCACGTAGCTGCGGCGGTAGAGGGTCTCGTCGCTGATGTAGGCGCCGATCGGCAGCACCAGCCACGGCTTGTCGATCCAACCCGAAAACGTGTGAAGGTAGCTGTGCGCCTTCTGGATGGCGGAAGGCCCGAGCTCGCCGGCCTTGGCGCGCCGTTCCATGTCGGCGAACAAGAAGCGCACATGCCGGTCGCCGAGCGAGCGCGGGTCGAGCTTGAAGCTCTTGATGTCGTTGTGCTCCAGGTAGTGGAAGGCGCGGTAGATGTACTGCCGTCGGTCTTCCATGGTGTCGTGGGAGACACCTTTGTCCTTGACCGCGTGGCGGAAGTTGTTCTGGACGAACAGCGCGTTCAGGACGAAGCCTCGCCTGCCGATCTGAATCGGCAGGGTGCGCAGGTTGACGGTGCGCGGGTCGAGGTCACGCATGGTGGTGCTCCGTTCAGGCCGCTGGCGCGGCCAGTGGGCGGGTGGGTTCGTGCGGCACCGTCCCGCCGGTGCCAGGCGCATTCAGGTTCTCAGGGTTCGCGCTTGCCGTCATCGGCATGGGCGCAGGCCAGTCGTAAAAGTGATCGCCCAAACACGGCGTCTGGCGCCGTGGCAGCCCGCTCAAGGCGGGGCGCAGGGGAATGGCCACGTTGGTGGCCACGCTGCGCAGCAGGTGCATGGGCGTCACCCATGCTGAAGCGCTCGGGGCGCTTCAGGGCTTCACGATCTGCCGCATGGCCTGAGTGCGCCAGTGCCACCTGGCGCGCCATGCGTGCGTGCACACCGGCGAACCCGATCGTGTCGGTGTTCGTCGGCGCCTTGTAGGCGCGCACGCAGCAGTCGTTGGGGAGTCTTCCAGCAGGCATCGCGTGCCCGCTGCAGTTGCGCGATCAGGGTCGCGCGCATCAAGCCCGCGTGGCTCGGGGGCCGGGGGCTTGCAGGTCAGCATCGACCAAGGTCGCTGCCGCCGTCGTCATCGGCTGTCGGGTTGACAGGCCGGGGATCAGAGCCCGAAGGCTCGTGCACCCGAAGGTGCTCTGGAGGGCTTGCCATTCGCGCTCGATGCGCCCGGTGGGCCAGCTGCCCGGTGCCAAAGGCGATGCAAGCATGCGCGAAGGTCGCCGCCCTTGCAAGCGCGAAAAGTGCCGTTACGGCGCCAATACCTGCGTGAGACCTGCAAGCCCCCTGGGGTTGACGAATGGATTCCATACCTCTCTCTCCGAAGCCTGATCGTGCCGGACTTGCTGGTCGGGTCGCAGACGCACCGGAAACGAACCTGAGGGCCGAAACAAGCGATCGGACAGCCGTATCACTCGGGCTGCAGCCCCACTTCGCTGAAGCAAATCGTGCCGCTGAGCGTGGCCCCGGGAATCGACGGCCGATTTCCGGGGGGACTTCGACCCGCCTTTCGAGTGGACGTGATTGGCCGCGTTGGCAACAGTAGAGCCATGTCGGCACCACGGCTGCTGGAGGTCCCATGGGTAGCACAGTCAGGGCCATTGATCTCGGCTTCGGCCACACGAAGTTCACCACCGTCAACGCGAGCGGCGAGCTCCGATACGCCAGCTTTCCTTCGCTGGCCCTGGCCAGCGTCGATCCGCACACCGCACGCCCGCTGCTGGCGCCGCGGCGGACGGTGTCGGTGCGGGTGGGCCAGTTTTTCTACGAGGTGGGGCCGGATGTGTTGTCGGTCGGCGCGCGCAGCAAACCCATCCTGTCGGTCGAGGGCTACACGCAATCGGCCGATTACAAGGCCTTGATGCTCGGCGCACTGAACTACATGCAGGCCGACGAGATCGACGTGCTGGTAGTGGGTCTGCCGGTCTCCGAGTTCACTGCTCGCAAATCGGCGCTGGAACGCCTGTGCGTGGGTGAGCATGACGTGGGCAAGGGCCGCAAGGTGCGGGTGCACAAGGCGCTGGTGGTGGCGCAGCCGCAAGGTGCGCTGGTGGCCTATGCCGAGGAGCATGGCCTGCTGGACCAGATCGGTCAGCAGGAAAACCTGATCATCGATTGCGGCACACGCACGCTGGACTGGTTGACGGCACGCGGCCTGCGCCTGGTGGCCAACCGCAGCTACTCGGCGCAGTACGGCGTGCACGATGTGGTGTCGGCGATCTGCGACGCCATCTCGCGCGAGATCGGCGAGCGCTACGACGAACCGCACACCGTGGACGAGGCCTTGCGCACCGGCAGGAGCCTGACGACCTACGGCAAGGCTCGCGAGATCCAGCGCTACATGCCCATCGCCGAGCGCATTGCCGTCGAAGGCATCCAGGCCTTGACCAATTCCATTGGCGGCAAGTACCGCTTCGCCAACATCGTGCTGAGCGGTGGCGGCGCGCATCTCTTCCGAAAGGCGCTGCGGGACGCCTTCAAGAAGCAGCCGGTGCTGGAACTGGCCGACCCGTTCTACGCCAACGTGCGCGGCTTCCAGCGTGCCGGCGTCGACCGACTGCGCGCCCAGGCCCCCACCGATGCCAGCCAAGGAGCACACCATGAAGCGCAGTGAAGTTGACGATGAAGCGCCTGGCCCGGCGAGTGCGGGCCGCGACGAGCCGATGCTGGAGTTCTACGCCCAGGTGGGCGCCTGGCAGCACGGCCCGCTGTATGAAGACCTGGCAAGGCTGCCGAAGGGCCGGCGCCGTGCCGAGCGCTTCCGCACGCTGGCCTACCTGGGCGTCCTGGTCGAACAGGAAAGGCGCGGTGGAGAGGCCAAGCATGGCGCACTGCTCAGGCCGGCATCGCCACCTGCCAGCCCGTCGGCCGGCGGCATCTTCGACGATCCACTGCCGGAGTAGCCGACGGTGCAAGCCTTGACCGCAGCCAAACCCATGGGACTTTCAGGTGAACCTTCGCCTGGGAGTCCCCATGTACGTCCTGGAAACGCTGACCGGTCGTCTCATCGAGCGCGCCGCTACCTCAACCGCATCCCCGGCCTGCGCGACGACGATCCCTCGCGCGAGCGCTGGGAGCTGTGGCTGGCCGACGCCAGCAATCGCGAGCACAAGATCGTCGTCTACAGCCGTTGCATGCCGGCGCGTGCGGGCCATGCCGTCACAGTCATCCACTACGGCGGGCGTGGCGTGGGCCTGTACAACCTGAGCATCGGCATGCGCGTGAACTTCGTGCTGGAGAATCCGATCGCGCTGCTTCGGAGCATCGATGTCGTGGTCATCGTGTTCGGATCGTTCGGCGCGCTGATGCTCGGCGCCTACTGGCATCCGATGGTCCTGCTGATCGGCTTGCCGCTGCTGGCGCTGTACGGCCCGGTGGCGATGCTGAGCCGCCGCCACTACCAGGTCAGCCTGGCCAACCAGGTCGAAGAGATGCTGGACCCGATTCAGGTGGAAGACGTCGTCAAGCCCTTCAAGCCGCGCCGCTGAAACCACCTGCAGCCCGTGTAGGGTCGGGTTGTGGCCCGACCAGCGAGCCTGCTTGGCAGGCGCCGAAGACGGGCGTAGATTCACTGCGCACGGGCATGCGCACCTTGCCATGCCCTCCGCCCTATCCACCGCATAGGGCGGCGTTAGCGGTCGTGACCCGCACTTCAATCGAATCGCCCCGCCCGGGGCGCATCCCCCCATCCGGCTTGAATCGCGCGCCAGGCGAATTTCTGGACTCGGCGTGTGGCTGGCCTGTGGCCCATCGACGGCCAAACCTTTGAACCTTGGCCTGCAAGGCCGAAGCGGAGCACCACCATGACGAAGAGCCCTGTCATCGCCGCCATCGACGCCGGTTGCGGCTTCACGAAGTTCAGCAAGCTGCGCCCAGGCCAGCATGCGGACATCGAAGTCTTCCCGTCGCTCACGGACATCGTCTTTCACGACAGCCGCTGCAGCAGGCTCAGGTCCCCGCGGCGCAATGCCTGATCCCCTTCGGTGCCCACCTGGTCGAGGTGGGCCCGGACATCGAAGCGGCACTGGGCGATGCGATCTTTCACTTGCAATCAGAAGGCTTTGCGGCCACCGACGACTACCGCGCCTGCGTCGCCGGCGCGCTGGCCTTCATCGAGGAGCCCTTCATCGACTTGCTGGTGCTGACCGTGCCCATGCGGGAACGCGATGCCCTGGAGCCGCAGATCCGCGACTGGCTGAGTCGACCGGTGCGCACCGCGGCCAACGCCAGCGTCACCGTGGCACGCGTGGAAATATTGGCCCAGACCGCGGCCAGCGCCATCGAATGGCTTGACTCGCCCGAGCTCGACGAGACGCAGGTGTCGTTGGTGCTGGTGGCGGGCTTCGGCAGCCTGGAATGGGCGCTGTACCGCGGCCGTGACCTGGAGCCACTGGCCGGCGGCACCGAATACCACGGCGTTGCCAACCTGCTGCGCACCGTGGACGACCAGATCGGCCAGGGTTCCCCCAGCGGCGACGGCCGGCTCGATGCCATTGATCAAGCGCTACGCCATGGCAAGCCCGTGCGGGCGAGCGGACAACTGCATGACCTGCAGCTTCACTGGCCGTGGATCCATGGCCGGGCCCGCCGGATGCTGGGCGGCATCACGCAAGCACTGACCGAACTGCCGACCCCGCAGAGCGTGTGGGTGGCTGGCGGCGGCGCTGCCTACTTCCTGCAGGCCGCGGAAGGCCTGTTCCATCGGCAGTCCGTGCACGTGGCCGCCGAGCCGATGCACGCGTGCGTGCGCGGCATGTGCCTGTACGGCAAGCGCCGTCTGATGGCCGACCTCGACGCCCTGCGCGCCTGATCCACCGCGAAGCGAACCCATCCCACCCTACACCCCGTGCGCGAGGCGCCCGCGGGGACGACTGTGAACTTGACGCCTCTAGCACCGTGCGATCTTTGATCTGACGCCGGCCGCGAAGCAGCAGATCCAACTGACCCGGCTGCGCGCAGCAGGAAGGCACGGACATGACTGCAGTGACACCTCTCTTCTACGACCTGCGCGAGACGGCGACGATGCTGCGCGTGGACTACTCCACCGCCTGGAACCTGGTGAACACCGGCCAGCTGAAAGCGATGCAGATCGGCCGGCGCTGGAAAGTGACCCAGGCCGCCATCGATGCCTTCGTGCAGCAAGGCACCGAGGCCGTGCAGCTACGGGCGCAGGGCCATCGCGACGCATGTGAACGCATTGGAGGCAGGAAATGGGCATCCTCAAACGAGGCACAACCTGGTGGATCGACATCACCGCGCCAGGTGGCCAGCGCGTTAGACAGTCGGCTGAGACAACTGACCGCAAGGCCGCGAAGGAACTCCACGACCGGCTGAAGCACGACCTGTGGCGCCAGGCCAAGCTGGGCGACAAGCCACGCTACACCTGGGAAGACGCGGCCCTGCGCTGGCTGAACGAGCAGGGCCACAAGGCGTCGATCCGCGACGACGCGAAGAAGATCGAGTTCCTCACTCCGTTCTTCAAGCGCCTGCCGCTGACCGAGCTGACCTGGGACCGCATGCAGGCCGTGGTGGAGGGCCAGAAGGGCGACAAGGCACCGGCCACGCGCAACCGCTACTACCAGTTGCTGCGGTCCATCCTGCGGCGGGCCATGCGCGAGTGGAACTGGATCGACAGCGTGCCCACCATCCGGCTGCACCGCGAGCCCGAGGGCCGGGTGCGCTACCTCACGCCCACCGAGATCGACACCTTCCTGCGCAACCTGCCCGAGCACCTGGGTTCACTGACGCGCTTCACCATCGCCACCGGCCTGCGGCGCGCCAACGTGCTGGGCCTGAAGTGGAGCCAGATAGACATGCAGCGCCAGGTGATGACCGTGGCGGCCAGCGACATCAAGAGCCGCAAGACCCTAGGCATACCGCTCAACGCCACGGCCATGGAGATCCTGCGCGCGCAGATCGGCAAGCACGACGAATACGTCTTCGTCTACAAGGGCAAGCGGCTGAACGCCACGGTGAACACCGCCTGGCGCAACGCGCTGAAGAAATCGGGCATCGAGAACTTCCGCTTCCACGACACCCGCCACACCTGGGCCAGCCTGCTGATCCAGAACGGCGTGCCCAAGGGCATGATCAAGGAGATGGGCGGGTGGAAGTCGGACTCGATGGTGGAGCGGTACGCGCACCTGGCGCCGGAGCATCTGGCGCGGCATGCGGCGGTGATCGACGAACTGCTGCGAAAGGACGTGGAGCCTACGCCTCTGCAGAGCGTCAAGCCGGTCAAGCGCACATAGAGTCGGGCTTCGCATCCATCGGGCTGCCGCCCTCCGTCCTCTCGCGCGCCCAGGCTCGTGCAAGTGCGATCACCTGGTCAATCGGGGTTCCGGCCTTCAGGGCCGCGGCCGGATGCTTGCCGCCGAGGGCCCCATGGTCGCGCAGCCAGAACATCAGCCTCTCGGTGTCATGGATCTGCGGCAGTGCGCGGCAGATCGCACCTGCGGTCAAACGATCCAGGCTCAGCAACGCCTCGGGGAAGTACTCGCCACCGTCGATGGCGATGCTGACCACCTCGCCACTTGCGGCGGCCGTCGCCAGGGTCTCCTGAGGGATGCCCCACGCCTGTGCCAGCTTCGGACCGGGCACGACGAGTCCTTCCTCGATCCACCGGGCCCGAGCCGCTGCGCCGCGGGCCTGAGCAGCTACCAGGCCGCCACGTGTCGACCCCTGATCCTCGATATCGCCGGGCAACTTCACGCGCAAAACTCCTGCAAGGAACTCACCGGGCGAAGAACATGCTGACAGTTCACTGTCGACGCGGGGCTCTGGAAGGGTAAGGCTTTTGAGCGGGAGCGCAATCGATGGCGGACACGCGATCGACCGCGTCGATCTCAGCCTCCATGGCGGCCATGGCCTCTTCGAGAGGGAGGCTTAGCCGCGGATCGTTCAGCGCGTCCTGGATCTCGGTGGCGAGCCATCGGCTGTGGGCTGCTGTCCGATGAACGGTTCGCATCAGTTTGGCTCGGCTGGCGTCGCTGGGGCTCATTCCGTTCACGTGGGTGGTCTTGTCTTGGCGACGGTTCTATCGCATTTAAGATGGAAGCATCATGCGCATTTGACTGCCCCGGCGCAACGGCCATGTGCGGCGGGAGCGAGACTCAGTAAGAATGATGGCGCGGATCGCCAGTCGTCCACCGAACTCGTGGTCCAGCGATTCGCGGTCTCCGCCAGGGACGCGGTGCGGCCCACGACAGCGTTGCGTCGAGGACTTTGGCCAGGGCGAGCCAATGGCGCAGCCGCCACCATGCGCCGCCTCGGCACAGTAGTCGCAAGCAAGCCGAATGAGCGACTTTAATGTTTATGTCAACTCGGGGCGTGCATAGCCGAACAGATGCGCTCCGTACGGTGCAGCTACAGCCCTACGCAGCCTTGCGCTTGGTCGGCGCTCTGTCAGCGCCCGCCACCACAACGTGGCCGGTGCTCTGGCGCACAAGAGTACCGTTCT
Source organism: Methylibium sp. T29-B (assembly GCF_000576225.1). NCBI lineage: Bacteria > Pseudomonadati > Pseudomonadota > Betaproteobacteria > Burkholderiales > Sphaerotilaceae > Methylibium > Methylibium sp. T29-B. The sequence goes on from NZ_AZSN01000001.1 coordinate 55,078, forward strand.
TACCCGACAAGGCTCCCGCTCGCTTGGCCGTGGACTTGCCCAGGAACACTCCGCTCGCACTCTTAGGCTCGGCCGCGGCCATTTCGCGGACCTGATCCCGGGTGAACGCGCCTGAGGCAAACACACGCGCGGCTTTGTCCGCCATCCCCTGGGAGACGACGACAAACTTTCCGGGAGCAACTCGTACGCGCTTCATAGTGCAACCTTCACAGACAGGTACTTTACCGGACCCACCGCAGGGTGTCGAATGGCCCCCTCCAGCACCCGTTCGTAATACCGCACAAGGCACGGGAACGGCTCATTGAGTCGAACTTCCCTGAGGTCGAGCAGCAGGGCAACTGCACGGGCGAACTGGAAAGCTGTCGGCGCGGTGACGCCGCGGATTCCACGTGCGTAAGGCGTGCGCTCAAGGTATTCAAGCGACACATGGCCGCCCTTGACCTGGATGCGCCCGTAGCACATCGCGCGCGGGCGGCCCGCACGCACCATCGCGTACATCCAGGCGTCCTGGTGCCGCACTCGCGAGAAGAAGATTTCTTCCCAGTTCCAGTGCACCTTCCGCCTTGGCCCGCCGCCTCGCTCAAACTGCATCGCGGCTGCTCTGGCGATCGGCTGGCTGATCAACTGCAGTTGAAGATCCGGCCTACCGAGCGTCTGGGCCAACCAGGTGTTGGTCTGGTCCAGCGCAGCGGCCAGCACCTCGTTCTTGTTCGTGAGCATGCGGCCGGAATCATAGTTGGCCTCCCCGGTCACTACATCGCGCCCACGACGATCGCTGACCCGTCCACCTCGCTGAGAGGGAACCCTGTACTGACGAGGCGCCGACTTGTCGTCCGAGCGTGGAGACTCAAACTACACCGTGGTGAACTGCCCCATCATGCCAGTGTCCTCGTGCTCGAGGATGTGGCAATGAAACATGAGAACGGTCGGGCATGCCCAGGCGCCGGCGTTCGACTGACGCGTTGTGCACGTCCAGCGCCGCAACAGTGAACCCGGCCTCGCGAAGGTACCCAACCCAAACCGCGCAACAACTGCAGCTGCGGCTCTTGAACACCTGTACTTCGGCCCTCGGGGCAGCCGCCAGCGCGAAACCCGGCAGCGACGCGCCGATCACCACCACAGTCCCACGGCGCCAGTGGATCGTCTCTGAAACCGGCAGTCGCGGCGACCTCTGGCGAACGCAAACGAACGACAATTCGCTGACGACGAGGTTCAGGACATGGAAAAGCCGTTTCACCGCTTCACGGAGTTGTTTGCCCAACTCGGACTGCCCACCAGCGAGGACGGAATCCGTCAATTCATATCGACGCACCGGCCACTTCCCGGCGGCACCCGCATCGAGGACGCCGAGTTCTGGACGCAGTCGCAACGCCAGCTGCTGCGCGACCTCATCGGGCAGGACGCCGATTGGGCGGAGCTCGCCGACCAGTTGAACGCTGCACTTCACTCCTAGTCGCCGACGCCGTATCGCCCGGCGCGGCCATGCTCACAGGAACATGACGGCAAACGCGGCGAGCGCGCCGATCCCCATGCCGATCGCGTACCCGCGCAGCACGGGCCGCCCCACCGCGGCGCCACCGGTGGTCCAGGCGATGCCGGCCTTCGTGCCCATGTTGACCAGCGTGGTCAGCCCGATCGCCACGACGGTGGTTCCCACGCTCAAAGCACCGTTTGCCTGTGCGCGCGACATCGAGATCACCGTCGCATCGACGTCGGCCAGCCCGGAGACTGCCGCCAAGGCGTAGATGCCGGCATCTCCCAGCCATTGCCTTGCCGCCGGCACCAGCACCGCCATGGCAGCGAGGAAACCGCCGAACGCCAGCGCGGTGCCCAGGTCGAAGGTCGCGACGGGCTCGACCTCCTCGACAGGGCCTGCGGACTTCAGTTGTCGACGCCAATGCCAGCTGGCCAACAGAATCAGGGCCGAGCCCGTGACCAACATCGGGACGCCCAGGCGTTGCAGCAGCGATGGCTGAATCAACGCGACCAGCACCGCCATGCGCAGGAACATCACGCCGCAGGCGGCCAGGGCTCCCGCGGCCGCGGCATCCGCCAGGGCAGGCTGACGGCGCGCCTGCCGAGCGAGCGCGAGCGTCGCCGCAGTCGACGACGCCAGCCCGCCGAGCAGGCCCGTCAGGAAGATGCCGCGTTGCGCGCCGGTTAGCCTCATCGCGAAGTGACCTGCCAGCGAAAGCCCTGCAATCAGAACCACCGCCCACCAGAGTCGGTACGGATTCAGCGCTTGATAGGGCCCGTATCCGGCGTCCGGCAGGTTGGGCAGGATGACCACCGACAGGACGAGCAATTGCAGAGCCGCGCTGAGCTCACGAGACTCGACGCGTTGCAGCCATGCGTGCAGCGTCGGCTTCAGGTTCAGCAGCACCGTCGTGACCACCGCGGCCGCCAGCGCCAAGGCCGGCGCGCCGCGTGCCGCCAGCACGCCCAGCATGAAAGCCAGCAGGGTGGCGACTGCCGTCGTCACGCTCAGATTGCCCGTCTTCCGGGCGGCCTCACGGTACGACACGGCCAGCAGCAGCGACAGTCCGACGAATCCGCCGGGCAGGATCCAGGCACCCAGGTCCGCGGCGAGAGATCCCAGCACACCACCCAGGAGACCGACCAGCGCGAAGGTGCGAAGCCCTGCCACGCGGCCGCCTTCGGCCAGATCGCGATCTCGCCAACCGCGCTCGACGCCGATCAAGAGACCCACTGCAAGCGCTGCGACGAGACCTTCTGCCGTCGTCCAGGTTTCGATCGATGCCGTTGTCATGCTGCTTCAGCCCCGGCCGGGCAGTGTCCGTCCGATGGAAAGCGTTCCATGCAGATGGCGTTTCGCGAGCCACGCCACCAGCGGAGGGAGGATGAACCACTGGACCAAGGGCGCGAGCCCGACCCCAAGTCCGGGCACGACCGGCATCAATGCCGAGTACGACCACGCCTGCACCCACCAGCCCCGCGTCGCGAACCACTCGATGCCGACCGTCACGACGATGCCGGTCGTGCTCAATCGTGCCAGGTCGGCGGCGGTCGGCGCGAGAAGCCAGCGTCGATCGCCGGCGAACCAACTGGCGAGCCCGTGCGCGACGAGCATGATCGCCGCATCCCCGACCGTCGCCTGGAGACAGCTCAGGACGACGATGAGATGTGGCGCCTGCGCGTGACCCGCGAACAAGGGCGCTTGCAGCATCTCCCAGGGGAAGTTCACCAGCAGGGCAAACAGCGCGATGCTCGCCTCGGGCGCGATCGCCCGGAGCGCGCTGGCTCCTCCCGTGAGCGGCACCTGAGCCATCAGCCCCGATGACTCGCGAAGACCGTGGCCTGTTCCGCCGCATCGACCAGCAGAACCTGATAGGGCTCGTGCCGACCAGGTACTTCCATGCCCGGCGCTGAAGCGGGCATGCCCGGCACGGCCAGACCCAGGGCCTTCGGCCGCGTGTCCAGCAGTCGCCTGATGTCCGCTGCCGGCACATGTCCCTCGAGGACGTAGCCCCCGACCGTTGCCGTATGGCAGCTGCCGTAGCGATCGGGCATGCCAAGCCGCCTGCGCTCGACAACCGCGCTGTGAACATCCACCACGGCGACGCCGAAACCGGCCTCTCGCAAATGTCTGACCCACACCGCGCAGCATCCGCAGGATCGGCCCTTGAACACCTGGATCTCGTCAGCGGTCGTTTTCGAGCGCGCGGCCCACGGCGCAAGTGCGACCAGGGTGCCGGTCCATTGCAGGATCTCGCGACGTTTCATGATTTCCTCCTCAGGTAATCGGGGCGGGCTCGACCAACTCGGTGCGCGTGGCATCCCCGACGGACGAGTCCGCCGAGGCGCACCGGCGCGCCTCCCGCTTCAGCTGCCACTGCTTGACCAGGGCATACAGCGCCGGGATCACGCCCAGCGTGAGGATCGTGGACGAAATCATGCCGCCGACCATCGGTGCGGCGATGCGGCTCATGACTTCGGAGCCGGTGCCACTGCCCCACATGATCGGCAGCAGGCCGGCCATGATGGCCACCACCGTCATCATCTTCGGCCGCACGCGCTCGACCGCGCCTTCCATGACCGCGCCGTAGAGGTCGGACGGGCCCGGAACACGCCCCTCGGCTCGGCAGCGCTCGCGTGCCTGTTCCCAGGCATGGTCGAGGTAGATCAGCATCACGACGCCGGTCTCGGCCGCGACGCCGGCCAGCGCGATGAAGCCCACGGCGACGGCCACCGACAGGTTGTAGCCCAGCCACCACATCAGCCACACGCCGCCCACCAGCGCAAAGGGCACCGACAGCATGACGATCAGCGTCTCGGTCAGTCGCCTGAAGTTCAGGTACAGCAGCAGGAAGATCGTCAGCAGGGTGACCGGAATGACGATCTTCATCTTCTGGACGGCGCGTTCCATGTACTCGAACTGGCCGCTCCATGTGATGTAGTAGCCCGGCGGGAACTTCACCTGGTCGGCCACCGCCTTGCGCGCGTCGGCCACGTACGAGCCGATGTCGCGGTCGCGGATGTCGACGAAGATGTAGGCCGACAGCAGCGCGTTCTCGGTGCGGATGCCAGGGGTCCCCCGCGCGACCGTCACCTTCGCGACCTGGCCGAGCGGCACCATCGCACCGCCCATCGTGGGCACCAGCACCTCGCGCTCGATCTGCTCCGGGTGCGTGCGCAGCTCGCGCGGGTACCGCACCGTCACGCCGAAGCGTTCGCGCCCCTCGACCGTCGTCGTGACCATCTCGCCACCGAGCGCAGTCCCGATGATGTCCTGCAGTTCACCGACCGAAAGGCCATAGCGGGCCAGTGCCTCGCGGTTGGGTTCGATGTTCAGGTAGCTGCCCCCCGTTAGGCGCTCCGCGAAGGCCGAAGTCGTGCCGGGCACCGCCTTGACCACCGCTTCGATCTGCTTGGCGAGCTTCTCCATCTCGCCGAGATCCTTGCCGAAGACCTTGATGCCGATCGGCGTGCGAATGCCGGTGGACAGCATGTCGATGCGTGCCTTGATCGGCATCGTCCAGGCATTCGACACACCCGGGAACTGCAGCGCCTTGTCCATCTCGGCGATCAGCTTGTCGGTGGTCATGCCGGGCCGCCACTCTTCCTGCGGCTTCAGGTTGATCACGGTTTCGAACATCTCGATCGGCGCTGGGTCTGTCGCGGTGTTCGCACGGCCTGCCTTGCCGTAGACCGAACTCACCTCCGGGAAGCTCTTGATGATCTTGTCCTGGGTTTGCAGCACCTCGGCTGCCTTGGTGATGGACATACCCGGCAGCGAGGCCGGCATGTACAGCAGCGTGCCTTCGTTGAGCGTCGGCATGAACTCGCTGCCGAGCTTCGAGGCGGGGAAGTAGGTCAATGCCATGGCGATGACGGCCAGCGCGATGGTCAACTTCTTCCAGCGCATCACGCCGGCGATGATCGGGCGGTACACCCAGATCATGAAGCGGTTCAGCGGATTCTTCGCTTCCGGCATGATCTTGCCGCGGATGAACAACATCATCAGCACGGGCACCAGCGTCACCGACAGCAGAGCCGCACCGGCCATCGAGAACGTCTTGGTGTAGGCCAGCGGCGCGAAGAGCCGCCCTTCCTGCGACTCGAGCGTGAAGACCGGCAGGAACGACACCGTGATGATCAGCAGCGAGAAGAACAGCGCCGGTCCCACCTCCTTGCAGGCGTCGAGCATGGCATCCGCGCGCTGCCTGACCGTGTGGACGGCCGGCAGCCGCTCGAGGTGCTTGTGCGCGTTCTCGATCATCACGATCGCCGCGTCGACCATCGCGCCGATGGCGATCGCGATGCCACCCAGGCTCATGAGGTTGGAGTTCATGCCCAACAACTTCATCGCGATGAACGAGATGAGCACACCCACCGGCAGCATGAGGATGGCAACCAGCGCCGAGCGCACGTGCATCAGGAACACGACGCAGACCACGGCAACGATCAGGCTCTCCTCGATCAGCGTGCGCTTGAGCGTGTCGATGGCCCGGTGGATCAGGTCCGAGCGGTCGTAGACGGCATGGATCGACACACCGTCAGGCAGCCCCGCGGAGATCTCGGCCACCTTTGTCTTGAGGTTGTGGATCACCTCCAGCGCGTTCTGCCCGAAGCGTGACATCGCGATGCCGGAGACGACCTCGCCTTCGCCGTTCAGCTCCGACAGGCCGCGCCGCTCGTCGGGTGCCATCTCGACGCGTGCGACGTCCCGGATCAGCACCGGCGTGCCGCCCTCGCTCTTGAGCACCAGGGTTTCGATGTCGTTCTTGCCGCGCAGATAGCCCTTGCCGCGGACCATGAACTCGGTCTCGGCCATCTCGACCACGCGGCCGCCCACGTCGCGGTTGGAGTCGCGGATGACCTGAGACACCTTCATCAGCGGAATGCCGTAGCTGCGCAGCTTGAGCGGATCGACCGTGACCTGGTAGGTCTGCACGAAGCCGCCCAGCGAAGCGACCTCGGCCACACCGGGCGCCTTGGTGAGCTGGTAGCGCACATACCAGTCCTGGATGGTGCGCAGTTCCGCGAGCGTGCGGTCCTTGGCCAGCAGCGCGTACTGGTACACCCAGCCGACGCCGGTGGCATCAGGCCCGAGCGAAGGCGACACGCCCTTGGGCAGTCGCCCGGACGCAAAGTTCAGGTACTCCAGCACCCGGCTGCGCGCCCAGTAGATGTCGGTCCCGTCTTCGAAGATGACGTAGACGAACGAGGCCCCGAAGAACGAGAAGCCGCGCACCACCTTCGACTTCGGCACCGCCAGCATTGCGGTGGTCAGCGGGTAGGTCACCTGGTCCTCGACCACCTGGGGTGCCTGGCCCGGGTACTCGGTGTAGACGATGACCTGCACGTCGGACAGGTCGGGCAAGGCGTCCAGCGGCGTCTTCAGAACGGCCAGGATGCCACCGATGATGATGAACAGTGTTGCGAGCAGGACCAGGAAGGGATTCCTTCCGGACCACTGGATGATCTTGGACAGCATGGCGCCCCCTGCTCAGTGGCCGGAGTGGGTGGATTTGCCCGCATTTGCCGCCGGTGCGGCCGGCTTGGCCTGCGGCGCTACGTTGGGACTGCTCCGGTCGGGGCGATGGACGTCACGACGAAGTCACCCGGCTGCCGTTCGACGAACTCGAATCGCACGGCCTGACCCGGCTTGAGGCCACTCAGCAGCGACGCGTTGGCGGCCTTGAACTCCATCGTCATGGCCGGCCACTTCAGCGTGGCGACCGGACCGTGGTTGAGGCTCAGCGTGCCGTTCTTTGCGTCGACGCTGTCGACCGTGCCTTCGGCCTTGTGGCCGACCGCCGCCGGCGGCACCGACTTTGCCGGCGTCTCCGGCGCCGCTGGTGCAGCGCCCCCGCCCGCCGGGCTGCCGTGCCCCGCGTGTCCCCCGAGGCTTCCCACCGCGGCCTTGAGGTTGCTCTCGGCATCGATCAGGAAGTTCGCGGCCACGACGACCGGCTCACCGTCACGCACGCCCTTCAGCACCTCGACGTAGTTCTCCGCCCGCGCGCCGAGTTCGACCTCGCGCGGCTCGAAGCGCCCTTCGCCCACCTGGACGAGGACGATCCGACGGGTGCCGGAGTCGATCACGGCGGAGTCTGGAACGGCCAGCACCGCCGACTTGCCACCGACACCGAGTTCCACCTGGGCAAACATCGCCGGCTTGAGACGTTGCCCGGGGTTGGCCAGTTCGACACGCACCGGGATGCTGCGCGTCTCGGCCTTCAGGGTTGGGTAGACGTAGGTGACGCGTCCCTCGAAACCCTCGGTCGGATACGCCGTGGTCGTCACGCGCGCCTTCGCACCCGTCTTGACCAGAGCGATGTCCTGCTCGGCCACGTCGGCGATCACCCACACGGCCGACAGGTCGGTCACCTGGTACAGCAGTTCGCCCGGCATGAAGCGCATGCCCTGCAGAGCCTTCTTCTCGGAAACGATGCCAGACACCGGCGACGGGAACGAGATCGTCCGCTGCGGCTGGCCGGACTTCATCAAGGCCGCCACCTGCGGCGCCGACAGATCCCAGTTGCGCAGGCGCGCGAGGCTCGAATCGGCCAGCTGGCGCATGCCCACCTGCGCCTCCGTGCCGGCCTCTTTCATCGCCTCGAGCCCTTGCATGGCGATCGCGTACTCACGCTGCGCCGATACCAGTTCGGGGCTGTACACCTCGAACAGCGGCTGGCCCTTGGCCACCGGTTGGCCGGTCGCACTGACGTGCAGCCGCTCGACGTAGCCTTCGAACTTCGCGGTCACCGCAAAGGTCCGGCGCTCATCCGGCTCGATGCGGCCTGCCGCCCGGATCGTCTTGCCGAGCAAGCGCATGCCTGCCGGCTCGGTGCGCACACCCAGCTTCTGGATCTTCTCGGTACTGATGCGGACCTGGCCCGCAGCCCCGGGCCCGGCGTTGGGCGTTGCCTCGTCCTCGCCCTCGTAGACCGGGATGTAGTCCATGCCCATCGGGTCCTTCTTCGGCACTGGCGAGGTGTCGGCCAGCCCCATGGGATTGCGGTAGTACAGCAGCTTGCGCGGCTTCGGTGCTGCGGCGGAAGGCGCGTCCTGGCTTGCCTTGGCGGACGAGTGCGCGGCGCTGCGCGACTGCGAGCCCAGCCAGTAGCTGCCAGCGCCGACGGCGCCGATCAGGGCGATCATGAGGACGGTCGTGGCGGTCTTCACAGTTCTTCTCCCACAATGCGTTCGATCTCGGCCAGGCGCATCTGCGCCTCGACCTGCGTCTTCAGGATCTCCTGACGGGCCTTGCGAATCTGGCGCTGCGCCTCGAGCAACATCGCGAACTCGGCCTTGCCGTTCTCGTAGGCAGCCAGCGCCGACTGAAGGCCGAGTTCCGACTGCGGCAGCAGCTGGGTCTTCAGCAGAGTCTCGTTGCGCCGTGCGGCCTCGAGCCCGGCCAGGTTCACCGCCAGGTCGCCGACCAGCTGCTGCTGCAGCGCGTCGGCTCTCGACCGCGACGCGGCGACCATCGCCTCCGCTTCCCGCTCCTGACCACGGCGGGCTTCCTGCTGCAGCGGGATGTTCATCTCGAACATCACGCCCCAGGTGGTAATGCGCGAGCCCATCTGCGAAGGGGACAGACCGACGGTGAGATCGGGATAGCGATTGCGCTGCGTGAGGTCACGACTCTTCTGTGCGATGGACACCCGGGCCAGCTCTGCCTGGAGCTGCGGATTGCCCGACCGCGCCCGCTCTGCCAACGACGATGCATCGGCGGTGTTCAGCGTCGGCACCGCGCGCAGTTCCAGGGGTCGGCGAGCGGTGCGCCGCTTTCGCGAGCCAGCAGAGCGTTCAGCCGGGCGCGAATCTGGCGCTTCTCGCTGTCGATCATGATCAACTCCGAGCGCATCGCCGTCTGCTCCAACTGCGCACGGATCGCGTCGGCCTGGGCGGCCAGTCCGCCTGCATAGCGCGCCTGGGCAACCTGCTCGAGCCGGGTCATCAGTCCGAGCACCTCCGTGGTCAGCCGCTCGTTGCCAGCGGCACGGTAGTACTCCGCGTGAGCCGCCTTGATTCGAGCTGCCAGCTCGGCCCAGCTCGCATTCGTGCGGGCTTCGGCCTGCCGCGCATCCGCGGCGGCGGCGTCCCGCTTGAGCTCCCGCTTGCCCCACAGCGGCAGCGACTGCATCAAGGTGTACTTGGTCTCGCCGACCTTCCACGGCAGCAGGCTGGGCGAAGCGTCATTGCCGTAGTTGTTGATGTTCATGAGCTCCACGCGCAGCACCGGATCGGGAAGCGCCCCCGCCGGCCCCACACGCTGCGCCGCGGCTTCGGCTTCCTCGCGCATGGCCCGGAGCTCAGGGCTCTGGGCTCGGGCGTAGGCCAGCAGTCCCGGGAGGTCGCGCCCCAACGGCGCGTCTTGAGCGACTGCGGGAACAGGCCCGGCAGCGCAGAGAACCAGCCCCATCAGCAGCGAGCCGGCCCAGCGCGGCATGTCTGGCCATGCGGTACTCGCTTGACCCCATACGGTTGTCATTTCGTCTTCTCCTTGCGTGCCGCTCGGAGCGCCGGACACATGGGCGATCCGGGGTCCGAACACGGCGGCGATACAGTCAGTCTTCCGTGGCGCCGTCCTCGAGGACGGCCGACGAAAGAACGCGAGATGCACGCAAGCTGCGCGGCCAAAACAGGCCGGCTGCGTGCTCGTGACCGCTATAGCGCCAGGCGCAAGAAGGCGATCGGAATCGGCAGGGGCCTTGCGCCTTCCCGGCGCGGCGCCTGCACATCTGCCGACACGTCAATGGACGCCGGCACCGTCAGAGCCGCCATCGGGGGCGGCAGGACATGGAACTGGTAGTTGTCGAGAGCGGACTTCTGCGGCGGGATCGTCACACCGGCCCGCTCGCAGAAACTCTCGCAGTTCGATTTCGGCGACGAGTCATCCTGACCGTGCTGTGACTGATCCGGCGCTGCGACCGAGTGATGCTCGCACCCCGCAGGAGCCACCTCAATGTCGGCGGCCTGTGCTTCGACGACTCCCTGGAACGTGTCCCCGCCCCCGGAGAATTGCTGGGCGGCCAAGCATGCGTTGGCAACGCCCAAGCCGAGACCGAATAGCCACACACACAGGACCCGGAGGCCCAGCGGCGAAGCTGTCGATGGCTGCGAAACATGAGCGGTTGATTCAAGAATTCAAACAAGTATGCACCTTCCGGGCCACGGCCCGTTTGAGGATCGTCAAGGGCGCCGACCGGGCTGACGATCACGCACATGCAGGGTCCCCGGCGTCCATCGACCCGGCCATCAGGCGTACTGCGCAAGACTTCATTCAGTCGGATTGGACAGCGCTGGCGTCAACTGCCACCTCGGAAACCGTCTCGTAGATGTAGTCCGACTCCGCGAGCCCCCCGACGGCACGCTGGTATCGCCGGAAAGCATCGAGTTCTCTCTTCGTGATCCTCACCGTTCGCTCAACGGTCTGTTCGCCAAGGGCTTGGCTCTGGCGGCCGCGGCGCGCGCGCTTTCGCCGCGGTAGACAAGGTAGCGCGCATAGGGCCCGAGCACGAGTTGCTTCTCGATCCGAACATCGGATGTCGACTCGGACGGATGGCACTGATCTGCTTGCCCCGAAACCACGCATCGGTAGGTCGCCAGAGGCGAATCCTTGGCATTGCCCTGTAACGGGAACAGTCCGAGGCCGGCAATCGTTGCCGCAAGAATCGGGTTCTTCAGCGCGAGCGCTGCGCGACTTATGTACGTGTTCATCGAGGCTCCTTACGGCGTTCAATGGCGTGCGCAACGGCACGCACGAGGAACACTCTAAGAAGCCATCACCAACCGCAGACCGACGCCGCGATGACACACTCGTCATCGCACGCCAGCCACAGAAGCACGATCGCCTCGCCACCTTCCGACGGTTCAACCCGATGCCATCCGGGCGGTTGCGCGAACTCGGCGACCTCTTGGGGCCTCCGCGAAGGCGGCGAAAAGATCGAACTGAACCTACAAGCTGTCGTGCACGGCTGCGGCGGCTACCGCTGCCTGGCCGATGGCAACGTCAATCTGGCACGATCCTCCCGCCACGTCGCCCGCGGCGTACACATTGTCTGCACTCGTGAGTCCGGTCGGGCCGATCGCGATTGCGCCATGCACGTCGAGCCGAACAGCCAGTTGATTCGCCAGGTACGTTCGCGGCTGCGCGTCGAATGCTGCAAGCAGCAAGTCGAACTCATGGACCCGACCATCGTCGCATGTCACGAGGATGCCCTTGTTGTGAGTCAACGCGACATGGCGTGCGACGCCGGGCACACGCTCGAGTCCGGCATGGCATGACGAGTAGTCAGCCTTCCCAGCCGCGCTGTCGATGTCGATGAACCTCGCCTCCGCACACACCTTCCGCAGATCGGCTATGCCAGGCACGTCGAGGAGCGATTCGCCCAGCACACCGACTCGCTTCCCGAAGAGATCGTCGACTCCATGCTGCCACGCACAGCGCCGCAGCAGGTTCGCCGACGCCACGTCGTCGATCCCAGGCAATCCGATCGGCGGATCCGTGGCCCCGGCACACAAGATGACGTTGCGCGCCAGGAGCGTTCCATGCCTCAGCCGGAGCAAGAGCCTGCCGTCCGAGCAACGTCGTATTCCTTCGACCGAATCGTAGGTGACGTGCCCGCCCGCTGCGCGCAAGTGTTGCCGCATCCGCTCGAGCAGATGTCCACCGACCACGCCATCGGGATATCCGGCAACGTTGAGGGCACGCGCGATGCGCTGCGCCCGGCTGGCACCTGCGTCGACCAAGCGCACGCCGCGCCCATGCCGTCGGAGATGAATTGCTGCAGCCAGCCCGGCGGGCCCGCCGCCAATCACGACGCAGTCGAACGTATCGCCGCCGACGACTGCAGCGCTGAGAATGTCGGCAGCATCAATCATGTCCGCTGCCGGCTGCGTCAAAACAGTACCCGCAGCCCCGCGCGCCACTGCGTCGCGGTGGCCTCCCCGCCGGACTGCGCCCGTGGATAGAACGTGCGCGACAAGCCCAGGTAGGGTGCGACTCGCCGGTTGAACTCGTAACGCGCCTGCACGCCGACATCGGCCTGATAGGCGCCGCGACGAACCGTCGCGTCGATGTCGGAGGCCGACCACTCGACGCCGAGCGATGGCGTGACGATGAAGCGGTTGGTGATCAGAAACTCGTTCTCGAAGCGCGTGCGGGCGAAGACCTTGCCGTCGTCGCGCACGAACAGCTTCAGGTCGACATCGAAGGCATAGGGTGCGAGCCCGCGCACGCCGAGCGCCAGGTAGTTGCGCCGGTCGGGCCGCTCATCGCGGCGCAGGCCGATCTGCGCGTCCCAGAACGGCGCGATGTAGCGGCCGTAGAGCAACTGCAGTTCGGCCGCCTCAATGCGCCCGCCGCGCCGTTCGGTATCGAGCTGATACCACAGGCGGTTGAAGTCGCCGCCGACCCAGCCGTCAACGGCCAGCGACTGCGCCGAGCCGGATTGCCCGCGCACCTTGCCGGCGCCGGCTTCGACCAGTGTGTAGGAGTAGATCGACTCGTCCTCCATCGCCTGCGCCCCCAGGGCAACGGCGGCCAGCAGCGCGCCGGCCGCGCGGCGCAACGCCGCACTCATGTTCGTCCGCATCGGCGTGATCCTCAGGCCACCTTGACCAGGCGCATCATCCCGGTGGCGGCGTGGTAGAAAAGGTGGCAGTGGAAGGCCCACATACCTTCGTCCTCGAAGGTGGCGTCAAGCTCGACAGTCTGCGCCGGCGGCACGATGATGGTGTGCTTGCGCGGCGCGTATACGCCGTTGCCGTTGACGAGTTCCATGAACACGCCGTGCAGGTGCATCGGATGCTCCATCATGGTTTCGTTGACGAACTTGATGCGCACGCGCTGGCCCAGCCCCATCTCGAGCGGTTCGGCCTGGGACATCTTTTTGTCGTTGATGCTCCAGAAGTAGCGCGCCATGTCGCCGGTCAGGCGTACCAGCACCTCCTTCTCCGGGGCGCGGTCGTCGGCATTGCGGGTGGCCGCGCGTAGATGCGCGTACTTCAGCCGGCGCACGCCGTCGCCGTCGGGTGCGATCTGCGGGGCGGCGGCGCTCATGCCCGGCATGTCGCTCATGCCGGGCATGCCGGCATGTGGGTCCGCCGGCTTGGCCGGCGCGGCCATGACCATCCCGGCATGCGGGTCGGCTGGTTTCGCTGGCGCGGGCATCGCCATGCCGGCATGGCCTGCGGCTGCGGGCGCCTGGCCCATGTCCATGCCCGCCATGCCGCCGCTCATGTCCATGCCAGCCATGCCCATGTCGGCCATCGTGCGCACGGGCTTGGGCCCGATCTCGGGCACGGGCGCGCTCATGCCGACTTCCGGGGCGAGCGTGCCGCGCGCGTAGCCGATGCGCGCGATGGTCGGCACGAAGATCGTGTAGGCCCTGGCTTCCTTGGGCTGCACGATCACGTCGTAGGTTTCACCGTTGCCGATGCGGAACTCGTCCACCTCGACCGGATTGACGTTCTGACCGTCGGCCTGGACCACCGTCATCGGCAGGCCGGGGATGCGAACGTCGTACAGGTTCATCGGCGAGGCGTTGATGAACCGCAGCCGCACGCGCTCGCCCGGCTTGAACAGCCCGGTCCAGTTCTCGCCGGGTCGTTTACCCTGCAGGAGGAACGACCATTCGTCGCCGCCGTCGCTGTAGTCGGTGGGATCCATGCGCATCTTGGCCCACTCCATGCGCTCGGCCCACAGTGCTTCGCGAGCCTTGGCATCGGGTGCGCTGCGCAACTGGGCGAAGAACTGTGGCGCTGTCACGCGCCGGTAGTTGTAGTAGCCATCCACTTTCTTGAGGTTGGCCAGCACCTGAGCGGGCGGGGTGTCGATCCAGTCGGAGATGACGACCACGTAGTCGCGGTCGTACTGGAAGGGGTCGGGCTTGGCCGGCTCGATGATCAGCGGCGCGAAGTAGCCCGCCGCCTCCTGAAGCGCGGCATGGCTGTGGTACCAGTAGGTGCCGGACTGCCTGAGCTTGAAACGGTAAGTGAAGATCTCGCCCGGGCGGATGCCGGGGTAGGTGACGCCGGGCACACCGTCCTGGTCGTTGGGCACGAGCAGGCCGTGCCAGTGGATGCCGGTGATCTCGCGCAGCTTGTTGGTGACGCGGATCACCACCTCGTCGCCCTCCCGGAAGCGCAGCACCGGGCCTGGCATCGTGCCGTTGATGGTGATGCCCTGCGCGGGCTTGCCGGTAACGTTAAGTGGGGTCTCGGCCACGGTCAGGTCGTAGGCGCGCGACACCGGCGTGTCGCGCAGGTCGACCGCCCTCACCTGCGCCCAGGCGCGCGGCAGTGCTGCCAGCGCGCCCAAACCGGCCAGGGTCTGCAGAGTTCGGCGCTTGGACGGATCCATCGGGGACAGCCTCATTGCCCGGGGTTACTTCACGGCTTCGATCGCCGTGACGACGATCGCGCCATCGGCCTTCTCGGCGGTGAACGTCACCTTGTCGCCGGCCTTGACCTTGTCCAGCAGCGCCGCATCCTTGACCTGGAAGATCATGGTCATGCCGGGCATGTCCAGGTTCTTGATGTCGCCGTGCTTCAGGGTGATCTTCTTGGCCTCCTTGTCGATCTTGCGCACTTCGCCTTCGGTCATCGAAGCGGGCATGCCGTCCATCTTCATGCCGGGCATGTTCATGCCGCCCATCTTGCTGTGATCCATCGCCTGGGCGTGCGCGCTGATCGCAAACGGCGCCGCGGCCGCAAAGGCCAGGGAGAGGAGGAGGGGCTTGAAGGTCTTCATATCGAATGCTCCTTGAGGGGGTGAATCGGATTCTGCCAAGAGGCACGTGGCGACAACAAGTGCCGAGCGCCTCGGACATGTCGTGACAAACGTCACTCAGTGCTTGTGGCCGCCGTGGCCGTCATTCTTGGAAGCGTCGGCCTCCTGCGCAACATTGACGAGGCCTTTCATGCCGGCGTCGTAGTGGCCCGGCTGCAGGCAGGCGAAGTCCACCTTGCCGACCTTGGTAAAGCGCCACACGATCTCGCCGGTCTTGCCGGGCGCCACGCTGACCATGTTGTCGTCAGCGTGCTCCATGCCCGGCATCTTCAGCATCATCGCGTAGTGCTCCTTCAGCTCCTCGGGCGTGCCGAGCACCAGTTCGTGCTTCACGGCGCCGGAGTTCTTCACAACGATGCGCACCGTCTCCCCCTGCTTGACCGAGATCTCGCTGGGTGTGAAGCGCATGTTGTCGGTCATGTCGACGTTGACGGTGCGGGTGGCCTGCGCGGCCTTGCCGGGTTCGCCAACAGGATTGCTGCCGTGGCCGGGGCCGGCGATCACTGCGGATGCGGCGAGCACGAGCGCCGACACGAAGCCGGCCTTGCCAAGTTTGTTCATGGGTGCTTCTCGATGGAGCTTTGTGGGTGGCCCGTTTCGCCGGGATTCAGTTCCGATGCCCGTCGTTGAGGAGCCCGTCCAGCCGCGCGACCTCGTTACCGACTGCCGGTACCTTGCGTCCGTCGGCCAGTTCGAGAACCTCGCCTTGCTTGAGGTAGGCCGCGCGGCCGTAGCGATCCTCCTTCGCCATCTTCCCGTCCTTGAAGACGTACAGCGTGGAACCGTCTTTCAGCGCCAGCGCCTGCTGCGTGGCCTGCGGCAGAGCATCGCGCGCAAGAGCCGGCGCGGTTGCCGTGGCGGCCGCCAGCGCGATGGTCAGGGTGAACAGAGTCGCCTTCATGATCGAACCTTTCGTGATGCAGCGAGGGAGTCGCTCCCTCAACGTCATGCCACTTGGCATGGCCTGCACTCTAGGGAACCGCATCCGACGCACGGCCGACAACCACATTACAGGCTCGTAAGCTTGTCTCTCGCAGACTCCGGCCACGGATCGGCGGCGCAGTTCTGCCAGCGGAGGCCTCGCGCCGCAGCTGTGGCCCAGTTCGCCAGCGGCGGCGCCACCGAACTGCCAGTTTCTTCAAGCCTGCAGGCGCACGGCGATGCAAGCTGGGAACGCCAACAGTATTCAGCCCCGAGCAACCAATGCCGTTCTCTCCCTCCGATGCGTGGCTTCAGGGCCTGGGCGCCGCCTTCGTTCAGCTGGCCGCCGGCGAGTTTGCCGCAGCCGTCCGTGGAACCCATACCTCGCCGGTTCGAGCGCTCGGCAAGTGGCTGGTCGACACGCTGCCAACACCGCTGATCGACGTCGCAATTGCATTGCTTCGGCGCGGCGACAAGCCCGCGATCGCCATCGCACTGACCTTGTTCAGTCTCGGAGTTCCGGCGATGGCCGCGACCGCGGGCACGGCCACGCTCGTGGCGGCGTTGCTGTTGTCTGGGTTGCTCGGGCTGTATGCGCTGTGGCGCCGCACCGAGCTTTCGCGCACCACGGCCGCCCCCCTGGGTTTGGTCGCGACAGCGGCAGGGATACTGGGTGTCTTCTTCGGCGCGGAAGCTTCCTTCGCCATCGGCTTCGCCGCGGCGGGACTGGCGTTGGTGATTCGTCGTGTCCGACAACGCCGGCGCGCAGAGCCCGTACGTCTGCCACGGCCGCAAGCCCCCCTGGGTTCGCCCCCTGGCTCTGCCTCCCTGGAGATTCCAGGACTGTCCGAGTTGATCACCCCTGTCGACCGATTCTTCGTCACCGACGTGACGTTTCCTGCTCCGAGCGTCGTGTTGCGACATTGGCGCCTCGTGGTGCGAGGCATGGTCGAGCACCCGCTCAGTCTCACCCTCGACGAGCTGCTGTCGCTTCCATCGCGAGAGATCGACGCGGTTCTGATGTGTGTGCACAACCCCGTTGGCGGCCCTTTCGTAGGGAATGCGCGCTGGCAAGGCGTACTGCTGCGCGACCTGCTCGTGCGCGCCGGAGCGGCCACGGAAGCGGACCATGTCCGGCTTCACTCGGTGGACGGGTTCTCTGCCGGCATCAGCTTGTCGTTGCTCGAGGACGGCTTCGAGCCCATGCTGGTCTACGCCATGAACAGCACACCACTCACACGCGCGCACGGTGCTCCAGTTCGAGTCCTTGTGCCTGGCATCCACGGCTATGACGCGAACATCAAGTGGCTGGCGTCCGTGGAGGTCATGCGGTTCAGCGAAGCCATCGACTACGCGGAGCGCAAGGGCTGGCCAAGACGGCCATCCCGCATGGCGCCGAACTCGAGGATCGACGTTCCAAACCACTCAGCGCTGCTGGCACCCGGCCGCCAGATCGTCGCCGGTGTGGCGTGGAGTCCTCCGCACGGCGTCGCGAAGGTCGAACTGCGCATCGACGGCGGCCCGTGGCAAGTCTGCGCGCTGGCCACGGCCCTCGGCCCGAGTGCTTGGGTTCAGTGGCAAGCGCCCTGGGATGCAACGCCCGGCCGCCACACCTTGGAGACCCGCACCTGGGGACGAGAAGGCGTTCAGGCCGAACTCGCTGCCGCACCCTACCCCGACGGGGCCCGCGGCTACCACCGCATTGCGGTTGACGTGCAATCGACGCGCACCCCGCAGAGGCGCCAGGTCTGTTGGTGGCTCGCATCGGATGCACGCGCGCGAGGGCTCCTGGCCTGGCGAGGAATCACTGCGTGGCGCAGGCACCGGCCCCACAGGGGGTAGACGGTTTGGCGCCTCGTGTCTGGTGAAGCCCGCAACGACAAAGGGAGGGGCGCGTATGTCCGTTTCGGCTGTGCTCGGCGAACGCCGCATCGTTCAAGTTCCAGAGGGTCCGATCGAGTATCGGGTCACGGGCACGGGTCCGACCATCGTGTTCCTGCACGGCATCATCGCCAACGGCGACGTGTGGCGTGGTGTGGTCGAGGATCTGGCAAGGGATCACTGCTGCATCACACCCGACTGGCCGCTGGGAGCGCATGCCCTCAAGATGCGGGACGGCACCGACTTTTCGCTTCCGGGAGTTGCCCAGATGGTCGACCGCTTCCTTGCGGCTGCGAATCTCGACAGCGTCGTGCTCGTCGCCAATGACACGGGGGGTGCAGTGGCACAACATGTGGTTGCCGACCATGCCCAGCGGATTGCTGCGCTCGTATTGACTCCATGCGACGCCTTCGACAACTTCGTCCCGCTGCCGATTCGGCACCTGCGCCTGTTGGGGAGAACGTCATGGGGACTGTGGGTCTTGGCGCAAACCTTGCGCTGGCGTTGGGTACAACGACTGCCCATCGCCTTTGGTCTGCTGACTGAGAGGGCGATCCCGGACGACATCATGAGGTCCTACACCGCCCCGCTGCGCGACCGCCCAGGCACACGAAGCGATTTCGCGGCCTTGGTCCGCGCCATCGATCCGATGTACACGGTCGAGGTTGCCACGCGCCTTCCGGGGTTCCCCAAGCCGGTGCTGCTTGCGTGGGCGCGAGAGCGTCGCCGATTCTTCCCGCTCGAGCACGCCCACCGCCTGGCTGGCTTGTTCCCGGATGCGACCGTCGAAGTGATCGACGATTCAGGCCCGTTCGTGACCGAAGACCAGCCGGCCGCCGTCGCACGAGCGATCCGGCACTTCGTGACGACTCGCGTCGAGCCCCACGACATGCCCCGTCAACCCTTGTCGAAACAGACCGAGATCTGATCCCGCCGCCCGATCAGCGAAGACGGTGCGATCCCGAAGTTGTCGCGGAATGAACGCGACAGATGTGCCGAGTCGCTGAAGCCGACCGCGTGAGCAGCTTCGGTCCACGAAGCCCCCTGAAGGACGGATTCGACAGCCCGACGCAGTCTCGTCCACACCACATAGCGCCGCAACGGTACACCCGTCTCCTCGACGAACCGGTGGCTCAGCCAACTCGGCGAGACGTTCAGCTGGTTCGCCAGCGACTGCAGTCGCACGGGTCGATCTATGGCCGACTGCAGGACCTGCAGCGCACGAACAATCCGAGCATCGCGGCCGCGCCCGCTCGCATTGACGCTGCCCAAGCCGAGCCATGCTCTGCAGATGGCGTCCGCTTCGTCGATGGTCCCGCCTTCGGCTGCGAGCGTCGCCAATCCCGCGGCCGCCGGGTGCGGCGGTTGGAAAGGAACAATGCACTCATCTGTGTGTAGCCGACCCTCGACGCAGGCGTACTCGGCCCCCTCTGACTCCATGAAGAGCATCGCCACCTGAGCGTCCTTGGCATCGAAGGCATGCGGCTGGTCGGGCAGGACGCGAAATCCATTCCACGCTTCCCATTTTCCGTGGGGCTCGATACGCGAACGCAAGCTGCCGCCGAGTCCCCAGCAGATCTGGGCCGCATGATGGCGATGCGATCGAGTACTGGGGCCAGGCCCGATGTAGAGCAGGCGGTGGGGCCACAGGTAAAGCCGCACTCGAACGCACTCATCGGCGGCCTCAGCGGGAAGGCGGGTCAACGAGCCCATCATGTTGTTGCGAGACGCCGGCCGCGACAATCAAGTTCATAGAGCCTGCGAAACCTCGAGGATGGGCTTCAATCCCGTTCCGAATCTGCCGATGGCGGCGCGGTGCAAGCGCAGTTCGCCATAGGGCAGGTAGCGAATACCGAGTTCCGACACGCGCGAGAACGCCGGCCGTCGCAGTTGCTGTGCCACCTGGTCGCGCCGATCGTCGGGCGCGACCAGGAACATCGCGGTACCCGCCCCCAGTGCGCAACCCAGCGCCAGATCCAGCATGCGCACGATGCCGGAGTAGATCGAAGTCGAATGCTCGACCTCGAAGGCAGCGACGACTCGCGCGCCGCTGGTGTCCAGCCAGACCACGTCGATCAGACGCACAGACTCCGCGGCGCCGTCGAGTCCTGCGGGCAGACCCTCGAGACAACCATCGCCGAGCCGGCCGTCCAGGTACTCGCGCGAGCGATCGTTCGCCGCGATCCACACCTGAAAGCCCAAACTCAGGCCGAGATCGCGCAGCCAGCCCTGAACCTCCGTATGCGTGGTGTCGCTCTCCCGCTCGAGCGTCCACTGCCGGTGTTGCGCGACCGTCTCTTCACGCACCCTCGCGAGGTCGCCTTGCCAAGCCTGCGCCGCCAAAGGATCGTTCTCGCGCGGCGGCGCCTCGTAGCGCCCGGAGCCGATGTCGAACAGCAGCCCGGCGACCGCGCCGAGGTCATTGGACAGGCGCGAGCGATGCTCGGCGTTCAGGCGCATGACCCCTTCTCGCATCGACAGATAGTGGTCCCAACGCCCCAGTTTGACGTTGCCTCCGGTCAGCGCGTTGTAGCCCCGCACGATCGCCGTGTTGAACGGAACGACAAGGGTCGGGTGGATGAAGTAAAGGAGGTTCGCCACGGCCGGCCCCAACCCCTTGATCTGCCGAGCGTCGAGCTGACGGATTGCGTCGATCACCGCTTCGGCCGTGTCGCAGCAGTCGCACGCGTGCAGCAGCCGCCCGAAGGCGCGCTGGTTGTCCTCGTTCTCGTAGATGTCCGGGATGCGCAGCTTGGGCTTCCACAGAAACGCATGGTCCGCACCCTTGAAGACCTGCCGCTGCTCGGCGATCGACGACACGACGGTCTCCAGCGTCGAGCCCCGATACACGTTGCCGAAGCTTCCCCCCTCGATCTCGCGCACGATCTGCCCGATGCCGCGCCGGATCGAGCGGAAGTTCTTCAGGCGCTCTTCCCACAGGAACCAGGTGCGGTACGTTGCATGGGGATCGGCCCGCCAACGGTCGATCAGGGCATCCCGCTGGGCGGCAGAGGACATCGGCAAGACGGCTTGTTCCATGGCCGGCAAGCTTAGCGCCATCGCGGCCGCGTGCGGCGCGAACGGGGCATGTCGAATGCCTGCAGCGTCTGCCGGCCGATCCTGACGACTTCGTCATCAATCGGTCAGGTTCCGGTCAATCGAAGCCGCGTACCGTGATGTCCTTCCCTGCAGCAAGCCAGGGGAGACTTCGCTGCCAATCCCGGATAGCGCGTACCTTGAAGAAGGAGCATTGACATGAGGACCATCGCAGACTTGCTGGCACTCGCCGGCCTGGCCATCGGTTCGGCGTCGGCGGCAACCGCCGGAACGGAAGGCGCGGGCACTGGCGTCCCGTTGGTTGTCGCCAAGCGCTTGGCACAACCACGCCAGCGACCGTCCCAGCCGAGGTGCGGCTGTCGGGCGTTCCGATGCGTCAAGCGACGGTCGGCTTGGGCACGCAGCGACTGGCTGCGGTGATGCCGGCGGCGTCGGTGGTGAATGTGTCGGGCGTGCCTTGGCGCGTGCCAAGCAACTTTGACGGCTGGGCGGACCGTCCGGGTCACGTACCTTCAGGCGGGTGACCTCGCGCCGGCCAGCGTCTCGATGATCGGGCAGGCCTGCATGGGGCCGGCCTGCCTGCAGCGATGCAGCAACTCGGACAGCGCCCCGCGCATGCGATGCAGGTCCGCCAGCTTGTCCTCGATCTGGCCCAGACGTGCCTGGGTGACCGACTGGATGGCCCGGCGATTGCGGCCGTCTTCCAGGTCCAGCAGGCTGCGCACCTCGTCCAGCGAAAAGCCCAGCGCTTGCGCACGCTTGATGAATGCGATGCGGTCGATCGCCGCAGCGGGATAGACGCGAAAGCCGCCGTTTGCCGCCGGCACACGCAGCAGTCCGCGCGACTGGTAGTAGCGCACCGTCTCCACGCCCACTCCGGACGCCTTGGCAAGGCGGCCGATGGTCAAGGGAGAGGGTGTCTCCAGCGACGGGGGGCCCGCGACCACCCTTTTTTTCATGGCGGAATGGTACGTCCGGATTCCGTAGTTGACCCCAGAGCCGGTTTGACGACGATCAACCTTTCCGATGCAATGACCGGCGAAACTTCCAACGTGGATTCTGCGAATCTGCACACGAAGCCAGCCGAACATGACCCTGACCGCCAGCCGCCACCACAAGCGCAGCATCGCCCTCACGATGTTGCTCGTGTGGGTGTTCGCGCTGCTGTCGGGCGTGGCGAATGCCTGTCTGACGGAACCGCGCGGCGAACTGGCGCATGCCGGCATCCAGGTTTCGCAGGCAGACCAGCCGGCGCCGGCCGCTGTACAACAACCCCACGCGGCGGATCAAGCGCAGCACGGCGAGCACTCCGACAAGGCGCCGTGCCAGAAGTCCTGCGACGCGTCGTCGCAGACGCTGCTGAAGCAACTTCCCAAGTTCGACACGCCTGATCAGCTGGTCCTGATTCCTGCGCCTCACAGGCAGGCCAGCGACCTGCACATGGCGCCGGCCGCCCTGGTCCGCGCCGCTCTTGCAGCGGTTCCACCGCCCTCACCCCCTCCGCGGGTGCAGTTCTCCCGGCTCGCGCTGTAGCGCGCGACCCCCGGGCCGCAGCGACGGACGCTCCAGTGCGTCCCTTGCTGGCGGCCCGCCGCGCAGTTCCGACCTGTTGACTCCGTAGCCGACTACGGACCGCACAGTCGGACCGCAAGTCGCGGCATCTCTCCCTTGTCCGGCCACCGGGCCGACCAACCGCTGACCGATCGTTCTCTCGCTTCCTGGAGGCTTCCATGTTCCGTTTCCGCACCCTCGCCGTTGTCGCGACTCTCACCGCTGTGTCCGCGGCTTCGTTCGCGCAGGACGACCAGCACAAGTCCCATCACCCTGCCGGGGCAGCTTCCGCAGCGATGCCTGCACCGGCCACGGGCAAGCCGGCGGGCATGCCCGACATGGCCATGATGGACAAGCACATGAAGGCCATGCAGGCGATGCACGAGAAGCTGGCCAACGCGAAGACTCCGGCGGAGCGCGAGGCCCTGATGGCCGAGCACATGAAGCTCATGCAGGAAGGCATGTCGATGATGGGAGGCATGGCGCCTGCGAAAGGGCCCACCGCCGCCGCGCGCCAGCAGATGATGGAGAAACGCATGGACATGATGCAGTCGATGATGCAGATGATGATGGACCGCATGCCCATGTCCCCTGCCGCTCCGGCCAAGTGACTCTCGTACGCGCCTGAAAGCCCCGGTCGAACCCATCGAATCGCCGGGCCGAACCGAGAGCCGCACAGGAGTCCTTCCATGGATCATGACCACGACGAGCCAACCCGCCGAGCGCGCGGTTTCTGGCGTAGCCGATATGCCATCGGACTGCTGGTGTTTGCCGCGATCGCCCTGTTCTTCCTGCTGACCGAACACCGCGCACACACCCTGGGCGCCTTGCCCTACCTGCTGCTGGCTGCGTCACCGTTTCTGCACATCTTCATGCACCGCGGCCACGACCACGGTGACGGTGATGCACACGATGACAAGGGGCCTTCGGACGACCGCCCCGAAGGTCCAGAAGCGTACGAAGGACGTTCCCGGAAGACGCACCGCCACCACTGAAGGGACCTGCAGATGAGTCACGACCAACCCGGCTACGGACTGTGGATGCTGGTCATCCTCAATTCGGCCATTTTCCTGATGTTCGCCTTCAGCTTCTTCAAGCCGCAGACCGGACGCGACTGGCGCACCTTCGGGGCCTTCGCGGCCTTCGTCATCGCGCTGTTCGTCGAGATGTACGGCTTCCCGCTGACGATTTACCTGATGTCGGGCTGGCTGCAGACGAAGTACCCCTCCCTGGACCTGATGTCGCACAACAGCGGGCACCTCTGGTCGACGCTGCTGGGCGAGAAGGGCGATCCGCACTTCGGCGTGCTGCACATCGCGAGCTACGTCTTCCTCGGGCTCGGCTTCTACCTGCTGTCCGCGGCCTGGAACGTGCTGTACCACGCGCAGCGCGCCAATCGGCTGGCGACGACCGGGCCCTATGCGCGCATTCGCCACCCACAGTACGTCGCCTTCGTGATGATCCTGCTGGGCTTCCTGCTGCAGTGGCCCACGCTGCTGACGCTGGTGATGTTCCCGATCCTGGTGGCCATGTACGGGCGTCTTGCCGTCACGGAAGAACGCGAGATGCGCGAGCGCTTCGGCGCCGAGTTCGACTCCTACGCCGCGCGCACGCCGCGCTTCGTTCCCGCCCTGGGCAACCGCGCCTCGGCTGCCTGAGGCTGGCGAGCGCATGCAAAAGACAACCGGAGCTGGACCGTGGTCCACAACGTAGTACAGCCTGCGGGAGACTATCGTGACGAATTCCGTCCTCTCTGCCGGTTCGCCCGACGATGCGGACCGTCGGCTCTGGCTCGGCGCGGCAACGGTCGCCGGCGGTGCGGGATTGGTCGCCACCGCGGTGCCCTTCGTGGCCTCGCTCGCGCCCAGCGAGAAGGCGCGTGCACTGGGCGCACCGGTCGACGTCGACCTGGCCAGCCTGCGCCCCGGCGAACTGCGCACGGTGGAGTGGCGCGGCAAGCCGGTGTTCGTGCTGCGCCGCACGCCCGAGATGATCGACGCGCTGGCGCGGCACGACGCCCTGCTCGCCGATCCGCAGTCGCGCCGGTCAGAGCAGCCCGAGTTTGCACGCAACGCCCTGCGCTCGAGCCGATCCGAATTGGCTGTGATCGAGGCGGTGTGCACCCACCTGGGCTGCGTCCCCAGCTTCCGACCCACGCCCGGCAGCCCGGACATCGGCGCGCAGTGGCCTGGCGGCTTCTACTGCCCCTGCCACGGGTCGAAGTTCGACCTCGCCGGCCGCGTGTTCAAGAACGTGCCGGCACCGACCAACCTGACCGTGCCGCCGCACCGTTTCCTCTCCGAGACCGTGCTGCTGATCGGCGCGGATCCAACAGCCTGAGGGGCTCGCCATGTCCAAGAAGCACAAGAAGCAAGAGAAGCGCGAAGAGATCAGTACCAGCGAGGACGGGGCAAGCAGAGCAACCGCGCCAACGTCCGACACCTCAGCGCTCACGGACCGATCCCTGTCGAGGGAGGAGTACGAGGCCCAACTTCACGTGCTGCAGGTCGAGCTGGTGAAACTGCAGCGCCACTTCATCCGCTGTCAGGACCGGATCCTGGTCGTGCTCGAAGGTCGCGACGCTGCCGGCAAGGACGGCAGCATCAAGCGCATCGTCGAGTACCTCAGCCCGCGCGAGACCCGCGTCGTGGCACTGGGCAAGCCTTCAGACCGCGAGCGCAGCGGCTGGTACTTCCAGCGCTACGTGCCGCACCTGCCGGTGGCCGAGGAACTCGTGCTGTTCAACCGCAGTTGGTACAACCGCGCCGGTGTCGAGCACGTCATGGGCTTCTGCACCAAGGAGCAGCATGCAGAGTTCATGCAATCGGTGCCGAAGTTCGAGGAGATGCTGGTCGGATCGGGCATCAAGCTGCTGAAGTACTACCTCGACGTCAGCAAGGACGAACAGGTCAAGCGCCTCGAAGAGCGCCGCCGCGACCCGCTCAAGCAGTGGAAGTCGAGCCCGATCGACGCGGTGGCCGTCAAGCATTGGAAGGCGTACTCCGCCGCGCGCGACGCCATGCTGATGCGCACGCACACGGCGACAGCGCCGTGGCGGATCGTGCGCGCGGACAACAAGCGCCTAGCCCGCCTCAACCTGATGCGCGACATTCTCTCCCGGCTCCACTACGCCGGCCGGAAGGACAAGCTCGTGCGTCCTGACCCCGACATCGTGTTCGAGTTCTCTCCCGATTGCCTCGAGGCCGGTCGCCTGGCCCGCTGACATCCCATCCAAAGGATCCTTCATGAAGACAAGCACCGTAGAAGTCGGCGAACTGGTCTCCAGCCTGAGCGCCGCCGGCGTGCAGCGCCAGATCGCGGCGCTCCCCGGCGTTCATCACGTCGACGTCAACTACGTCGCCGGCAGCGCCACCGTGCACTACGACGAGACGAAGACCTCGCTGGAGGACATCCGACGGCGCATTGTCGAGTGCGGCTACCACTGCCGCGGTGAGATGCTGCCCGCCCACGTCTGCCCGCCCGAGGGACATGCCGAACACGCAGGACACGAAGGCCATGGCGCCCACGCCGGGCATGCCACTAATGGGCACGCCGGCCACGTCGCCGCCACGACGCCTGCAGTGAGCAGTGCCGCAGCGAAGGCGCCGCCCGATGCGCTGCACGCGGGACACACCGCGCACGCCGGCCACGGCGGCGATGCCGCCCACCAGACGAGCGACATGATGCACGACATGGGCCATGCGCCCGGCATGTCGATGCAGGACATGGCCAACGACATGCGCAACCGCTTCCTGGTCGCGCTGCTGTTCTCGATTCCGGTGTTCCTCTATTCGCCGATGGGCAAGATGTTCGGCGACTTCGCGACGCCGTTCGGGATGGATCGCAACCTCTTCCTGTTCATCGTCGCCACCGGCGCCATCGCCTATCCCGGCTGGCCGTTCTTCGTCGCCGGCTGGCGCGCCGCGCGCAACAAGGTGGCGAACATGGCCACACTGGTCGTGCTGTCTGTCGGCACCGGCTACGTGTTCAGCCTCGGCGCAACCTTCTTCTACGAGGGCGAGGTGTTCTACGAGGCGGCCTCCGTGCTGCTGGTGTTCATCCTGCTCGGTCACTGGCTGGAAATGCGTGCGCGCGCCGGCGCCTCCGACGCGATCCGCGCGCTGATGGATTTGGCGCCGCCGATGGCCACCGTGCTGCGCAACGGCGTCGAGACAAAGGTGCCGACCGCCGAGGTGCTGGTCGGCGAGACGGTGGTCATCAAGCCGGGCGACAAGATCCCGGTGGACGGCAAGATCACCGAGGGTGCATCGCAGGTCGACGAATCGATGCTCACCGGCGAGTCGATGCCGGTCAAGAAGGTGGTCGGCAACGCGGTGATCGGCGCGACCATCAACAAGAGCGGCAGCTTCCGCTACCAGGCCACCAAGGTCGGCGCCGACACCGCGCTCGCGCAGATCGTCAAGCTGGTGCAGGAGGCGCAGAACTCGAAGGCGCCGGGCCAGTTGCTCGCTGATCAGGCGTCGCAGTGGTTGGTGCTCATCGCCATCTTGGTTGGCCTGACGACCTTCGCGGTGTGGTTCTGGGTCCTCGGCCAACCGCTGCTGTTCGCCCTCACGCTCACCATCACTGTCTTCGTGATCGCCTGCCCCGATGCGCTCGGCCTGGCGACACCGATGGCGATCATGGTCGGCACCGGGCTGGGCGCGATGAACGGCATCCTGTTCAAGAACGCCGCGGCGCTGGAGAACGCGACCAAGCTGACGGTGGTTGTCTTCGACAAGACCGGCACGCTGACACTGGGCCAGCCGGACGTGGTCGAGATGGTGCCGGCGCCCGGTACAACGGAAGCGCAACTGCTGTCCACCGCGGCCGCAGTGGAGAAGTTCTCCGAGCACCCGCTCGCACTGGCGGTGCTCAAGCGCGCCGGCCCGGACACGCCGGAGACGGCAACCGCCTTCACCAACATCGATGGCCAGGGCGCGCGCGCGACCATCGGCGACGACATTGTGCTGCTCGGCAACCGCAAGCTGATGGAGGCGGAGCGCGTCGACCTCGCCGATCTGGCAGCCGAGGCGGCCCGCCTGCAAGGCGGCGGGCGCACAGTCGTCCACGTGGCGCGCGGCGGCCGCCTGATCGGCCTGATCGCGATCGCCGATGCGGTGCGCCCGACCTCCAGGGCCACGATCGCCAAGCTGCAGGAGCGCGGCGTCAAGGTCGCCATGATCACCGGCGACAACCAGGCCACCGCCGAGCGCATCGGAAAGGAACTCGGCATCGACATCGTGCTCGCCGATGTGCTGCCGGGTCAGAAGGCCTCGAAGATCAAGGAACTGCAAGCCCAGGGTCACAAGGTCGCCATGGTCGGCGACGGCATCAACGATGCCCCGGCCCTGACGCAGGCCGACGTGGGCTTTGCAATCGGCGCGGGCACCGACGTGGCCATGGAGAGCGCCCAGGTCGTGCTGATGAAGAGTGACCCCTATGACGTCGTCGGCGCGATCGAGCTGTCGCGCGCGACGCTGCGCAAGATGCACCAGAACCTGTGGTGGGCCGTGGGCTACAACGTGATCGCCTTCCCGCTGGCGGCCGGCGTGTTCTATCCGTTCACGCTGTCGCCCGAGGTCGCCGCGCTGTCCATGTCGGGCAGCTCGGCCATCGTGGCGATCAACGCGCTGATGCTCAAGCGCACCAAGCTCGCCGGCATCCGCGCTGCCCGCCCCTCGCCCGCGACGACCTCGGCCGTGGCGCAAGGCGCGTCGGCGTGATCGGCCCGAGCCCCCTCTTCCCCCGAACGAATCACAGGAGTTCTCTCGATGAATCGCCACCCCGACCACCGGCGGCCCGCCGCTGGCGCGCTGCTGCCGCGGCGCCGCTTCCTGCAGGGTACGGCCGGCATGGCGGCCATGCTGGCATGGCCACTCGGCGCCAATGCGGTCGTGAAGGAATCGCACCTCGCGCTGCCGCTGTCCTCCTCGCGGGTCGACAACAAGTTCGAACTGACGCTGGCACGTACCCAGGTCAACTTCAGCGGCACGCCGGCGTCGGCGATCACCGTCAACGGCACGGTGCCGGGCCCGCTGCTGCGCATGCACGAGGGCCGCGACGTCACGATCGCGCTGACGAACAGGCTGGACGAGGTGACGGCGGCGCACTGGCACGGACTCAAGGTCCCGAACAACATGGACGGCGTGCCGGGTGTCACGTTCCCGGGAATCAAGCCGGGCGAGACCTTCCAGTACCGATTCGAGCTGCGCCAGAGCGGCACGTACTGGTACCACAGCCACGCGATCCTGCAGGAGCCGGCTGGCTTCTATGCCCCGTTGATCATCGATCCGCAGGAGCGTGAGCCGTTCGGCTACGACCGTGAGTACGTCGTCATGCTGTCCGAGTGGGTCGACACGCCGCCGGAGAAGGTTCTGGCGAACCTGAAGAAGGTGGAGGGCTACTACAACGACCGGCGCCAGACCCTGCCCGAGCTCTATGCCGAGTTGCAGGCGGCACGCAGTCCACAGGAACGCGAGGCGATCTGGAGGGAGCGTCTGGCCTGGGCTCGGATGCGCATGGACCCGACCGACGCCACCGACGGCGGCAGCCAGTGGCAGTTCCTCGTGCACGGCCAGCGGATCCAGGACAACTGGACCGCGCTGTTCAAGCCCGGCGAGCGCATCCGCCTGCGCCTCATCAATGCGTCGGCGATGAACTTCTTCGACGTCTCGATTCCCGGCCTGGAGTTGACCGTCGTCCAGGCCGACGGGCAGAACGTCCGCCCGGTGAAGGTCCGCGAACTGCGCATGGGCAATGGCGAAACCTACGACGTGATCGTGAAGCCCAACGAGCGCAAGGCCTACACGCTGTTCGCCGCTACTTCAGGGCGCATCGGCTTTGCGCGCGGCACGCTCGCGCCCGAACTCGGCATGGAGGGAGAGATCCCTGCGCTGGGTCCGCGGCCCGTGCGCACCATGGCCGAGATGGCCGGTGCGCACGGCGGCGGCCACGGCGCAGCGTCGTCAACGCCGGCGGTCACGACGGCCGACCCGCATGCCGGACACGGCGCCGCACCGGCGGCCCCGGCCCCTGCGGCTGTACCGGCCGATCCACACGCGATGCACGGTGGCATGAAGGGAATGGATAGCATGCCCATGCCGATGGGAGGCATGACCACTGACGCGGGCGCCGGTGCGGTGAAGGACCGGCTCGCCTACGCCGACCTGGAAGCCCTGACGCCGATGCGCCTGCCGCGGGGCCGGCGAAGAAGATCGACATGCGGCTCACGGGCGACATGAACCGCTACATCTGGTCGATCAACGACAAGAAGCTGTCGCAGGCCAGCTTTTCGATGCCCGCCTGGGCGAGCGGCTGGAGATCCGCCTGATCAACGAAACCATGATGGAGCACCCGATGCACATGCATGGCGCGTTCTTCGTGGTCGAGAACGGCAGGGGTGAGCGAGCCCCTCTCAAGCACACCGTCATCGTCAAGCCCGGCGAGACCATCACGGTGCACACCAGCTTCGACGAGCCAGGCCCGTGGGTCTTCCACTGCCACCTCTTCTATCACGCGGCCGCCGGCATGGTCCAGGCCATCGTCGTCAAGTGAGCGGGCCGGTCATGGAACAAGAACGAATGAACACGAAGAACCATCGCCTGTACCACTTGCTGGGGCTCGCGCTCGCCGCAGCACTGGCCGGACCTGCCCGTGCCATGGAGGACGACGCGGTTTTCCAGGCCACCCGCATCGAAATCGATGCCGGCAGGGCGGACTCGAAGAGCATCGCAGCCTGGCGCGCCGACGGCTGGATCGGCACCGACTACAACCGCTTTGCCTGGCGGACCGAAGGCACGCAACGCGCCGGCCGGCTCGAGGACGCCGAGGTCCAGGGGCTGTACAGCCGCTACCTCGCGCCCTTCTGGGACCTGCAACTCGGCCTGCGGCGCGAACTCAAGCCCGCCGCCCGTAACTACGCCGTGCTGGGTGTGCGGGGCCTGGCACCCTATGCCTTCGATGTCGACCTGGCAGCGTTCGTGCGCAGCGACGGCCGGCTGTTCGCACGCACCCGTGTGGAGTACGACATGCTCTTCACCAACCGCCTCATCGCCAAACCCTTCGCCGGCATCGACTGGGCGGCACGCTCGGCACCGTCGGACGGCATCAAGGCTGGCGTCACTGCATCGGAGTGGGGGCTCAACCTGCGCTACGAAGTCACACGAGCGGTCGCCCCCTATCTTGAAGTCGGCCGCCAGTGGCAGCGTGGCGCCGACGGAGGCACGGGCGCGAACTCGGTGCGAGCCGGGCTGCGGCTGGTGCTCTGATCCCCGCCAGGCCAACGCGATGAACCGCCCGCTCCGCATCGAACGGCAGGGCTCGCCGACAGCGTCGGGACTGGGGGCCTGGCAACTGGCCTGGCTCGCGGCCGCGGTCTTCGTCGTCTCGGCTGGCTATGGGGCGCTGATGCCCTTGCTGCCGACCTGGCTGACGCCGCTGATGAATGCCGACGGCCAGGCCGAGGTGGCCCGCCACGTGGGTCTGCTCAGCGGCCTGTATGCCGCGGGTGTGCTGGTCGGTGCGCCGCTGTGGGGCCTCGTCTCCGACCGCTGGGGCCGGGGCCGCATCCTGGTGATCGGGCTGGTCGGCTATGTCGCGAGCCTGCTGCCCCTCTTGCGGCCCGACTGGATCGGCATTGCCGGCATCTACGTGTCGCGCGGGGCCACCGGCTTCTTCGTGGCGGCTGTCGTACCGGTGGTGCCTGCGCTCGTCGCCGAGCACACGCCGCAAGGTCAGCGCGCGCGCCGCTTCGCGTGGCTCGGTGCGATGTCCTTGCTGGGCTTCCTGTTCGGGCCGGGGCTCAATGCCGCCGCGGGGCAGGCTTCCGGCGGGCTCGCCGGCATCGGCGCCGGCACTGTCGACCCGACGGACCTCGTGATCGTGATGTCGGCGGCCCTGGGCGCGTTGATGATGCTCGGATTGGCAGTCACCCTGCCGCGCATGGCTCCGCCGGCGGCCGAGGAAGACCTGCACTCTGCGTCCGCCGATCGGCGGCGCGCGGCGGCGCTGTGGGGGCTGAACGGCGTGGTCATGTTCGTGCTGTCCGGCTTCGAGCTCGGCATCGTTTTGCAAGGTCAGCAGCACCCGACGCTGTCGTCGCGCGAGATCTCGCTGATGTTTGCCGAGTGCAGCCTCGTGATGCTCGGTGTCAATGCCTTGCTGTTCTTCACGGGTCTGCTCGAGCGTGCCGCCGGCCGCGGCGTGATGGCGGCCGGGCTGGTGCTGGCGATCGCCGGCCTGGCGATGCTGGCGCAGCACCGCAGCGACGCGTGGATGTACGTCGGCGTCAGCTTCACCGCCGCGGGCACCGGGCTCGTGCTGCCGACGATCTCGTACCTCGCGGCCGGAGCCTCTCAGCGACGGCTCGGCACGACGATGGGTGGGTTGGCCGCAGCCGCGGGCTTCGGCCAGACGCTCGGCTCGGCCGCCGCCGGCTGGCTGTTCGGCGCGGTCGCCCAGCTCAGCTTCGCGTGGCTTGCGCTGCCGCTGCTGGCCACGCTGGGCACCCTGATCGTTCGACCCACGTGGTGGGCCACCGAGGACGCTGCGTCGCAGTTGTCGCGAGTGCGCTCCGACCCGCTTCCCAAATGAAACCTCAAGGAGTTCTGAGCATGCGCCACTTCCTCGCCGCCCTTCTCGCCGCGCTCACGCTCGCACTGTCCGGCTGCGGCTACAACACCTTCCAGTCCACCGACGAGCAGATCAAGGCCAGCTGGTCCGAGGTGCTGAACCAGTACCAGCGCCGTGCCGACCTGATCCCGAACATCGTGGCCACCGTCAAGGGCGAGGCCAACTTCGAGCAGGAGACGCTCACGAAGGTGGTCGAGGCGCGCGCCAAGGCCACCTCGATCCAGGCCACGCCGGAGCTGGTCAACAACCCCGAAGCGTTCAACAAGTTCCAGGCCGCGCAGGGCGAGTTGTCGAGCGCGCTGTCGCGCCTGCTGGTCGTGTCGGAGAACTACCCGACCCTGAAGGCGAACCAGGGCTTCCAGGATCTGCGCGTGCAGCTCGAAGGTACCGAGAACCGCATCGCCGTGGCGCGCGGCCGCTACGTGAAGGCGGTGCAGGACTACAACGTCGCGGTCCGCACCTTCCCGAGCAACCTGACGGCGATGGTGTTCGGCTACGGCGTCAAGGCCAACTTCAGCGTCGCCGACGAGGCGGCGCTCGCCGTTCCGCCGAAGGTCGACCTCGGCGGCATCGGCGCCTCGGGTGCCAAGAAGTGACAACGGATGTCACGCCGGTCGGACGCTGGCTGCGTAGCCTCGCGGTCTGCTGGCTGCTGGGCCTCGCGGCGTTCGGCGCATCGGCACAGGAACTGGTTCCTGTGCCGCCCCTGCAGGGTCGCGTAAGCGACCTGACCGGCACGCTGACCGCCGAGCAGAGCGCCGCGCTCGAGCAGTCGCTGCGCGCCTTCGAGGAGCGCAAGGGCACGCAGATCGCGGTGCTGATCGTGCCCACGACGCGGCCCGAGGCGATCGAGGCCTTCGCCCTGCGCGTGGTCGAGAAGTGGAAACTGGGGCGGCGCAAGGTCGATGACGGTGCACTGCTGCTGGTCGCGAAGGACGACCGTGCCGTGCGGCTCGAGGTCGGCTACGGGATCGAAGGCGCGCTGAACGATGCAACGGCGGCGCGCGTCATCGCGGAGGTCATCACGCCACGATTCAGGCAGGGCGACTTCTACGGCGGGCTCTCTGCGGGGTTGGACCGGATCGTGGGCGTCCTCGATGGCGAAGCGCTGCCGCCGCCGGCTCGTCGCGGCCCGGCCTCGGCGGACAACGGCCTCGGACAAGGCTGGCCGGTGCTGTTCATCGTCGCGCTGGTCCTCGGCGGCGTGCTGCGCCAGGTTTTGGGCCGCCTGCCCGGGGCACTGGTGGTCGGCGGCGTGCTGGGTGCTGTCGCGTGGTTCGCGCTCGGCACACTGGCCGTCGCCGCCACGGCGGGACTGACGGGCTTCTTCGTCACGCTACTGGGCATCGGCATGGGCGGTCACGGCGGCATGCACGGGCATGGCGGACACCGAGGCGGTGGCTTTGGCGGGGGCGGCGGGTTCGGCGGCGGCGGCGGCGGTTTTGGCGGAGGCGGTGCCTCCGGCAGGTGGTGACGATGGATCTGCCACGCATCCTGCGCCATGTCGCGACGACCTCGAATCAGGTCCGCCGCGCCTTCCCTGCATCTGCGCTTCGCTCGATCGAGCAGGCCATTGCCGCGAGCGAGACGACCCACGCGGCTGAGATCCGGTTCGTCGTCGAAGGCGCGCTCGACGGCCTGCCGCTGCTGCGCGGCCAGACGGCGCGCGAACGCGCCATCGAGCTCTTCGCGCGGTTGCACGTCTGGGACACCGAACACAACACCGGCGTGCTGATCTACGTGCTGCTCGCCGACCGGCGTGTCGAGATCGTCGCCGACCGGGGCATCCACGCGAGGGCCGACGCCGAGACCTGGTCCGTGATCTGCCGCGGCATGGAAACACACTTCGCCAACGGCAATTTCGGGGCTGGTGCCGTCGAGGGCATCGAGGCCGTCACGCAACTGGTCATACGCCACTTCCCGGTCACGTCAGGCGATCGCAATGAGTTGCCCGATGCACCGCTGCTGATCTGATCACCCGCACGAACAGAGGATTCCATGCAACTTCAGTTTCTCGGTGCCACCGGCACCGTCACCGGCTCGAAGTACCTGCTGCGCCACGAAGGCGCCACGCTGCTCGTCGATTGCGGCCTGTTCCAGGGCTACAAGCAGCTGCGCCTGCGCAACTGGGCGCCGTTGCCCGTGCCGGCCGCCGGGGTCGATGCGATCGTCCTGACGCACGCCCACATCGATCACAGCGGCTACGTGCCGCTGCTCGCGCGGCAGGGTTTCAAGGGCAAGGTGTACTGCTCGGAAGCGACCTACGAGCTCTGTCGCATCCTGCTGCCCGACAGCGGCCACCTGCAGGAGGAGGAAGCCGAGTACGCCAACCGGCGCGGCTACTCCAAGCACAAGCCGGCGCTGCCGCTGTACACCCGCGAGGACGCCGAACGCTGCCTGAAGCAGTTCGTGCCGCGGCCCTACGGCACGTCATGGAGCCCGGTGCCCGGGCTGCAGGCGCGCCTGGATCCATCGGGACACATGCTCGGGTCCGCCTTCGTGAAGATCGACGACGGACGGCGTTCGATCCTGTTCTCCGGCGACATCGGGCGTCCGAACGATCTGGTGCTGGCCGCGCCGACGCGCGTGCCCGGGGCCGACTACGCGGTGGTCGAATCGACCTACGGCGACCGCCAGCACGAGGCGAGCGATCCGCTGCTCAAGCTGGGCGAGGTCATCAATCGGACGGCGGCACGCGGCGGGGTCGTGGTGATCCCGGCGTTCGCGGTCGGGCGGGCGCAGAGCCTGATGTACTGCATCCACCTGCTCAAGGAGCGCGGCGTCATCCACCACCTGCCGGTCTACCTCGACAGCCCGATGGCGACCGACGCAACGCGCATCTACCACGCGCACCGCGGCGAGCACCGGCTGAGCCCCGAGCAGTGCGATGCCATGTGCCATGCGGCGACGATCGTCAACAAACCCGACGACTCCCGCGCACTGAGTGCGCGGCGCGGCCCGATGGTCATCATCTCGGCCAGCGGCATGGCCACGGGCGGACGCGTGGTCCACCATCTCAAGGCCTTCGCGCCGGACCGCCGCAACACGATCCTGTTCGCGGGCTACCAGGCCGGCGGCACGCGCGGCGCCGCCATCCTGCAGGGTGCCGCCTCCGTGCGCATCCACGGCGAGGAAGTGCCGATCCATGCCGAGGTCGCCTCGCTGCCCAGCCTGTCCGCACACGCTGACGCCGCCGAGATCCTGCAGTGGCTGCGCGGCTTCGATGCGCCACCGACGCAGACCTTCGTCACCCATGGCGAGCCGGCGGCGGCCGACGCGATGCGCTCGCGCATCGAGCACGAACTCGGCTGGTCCTGCCGCGTGCCCGACTACCTCGAGACGGTGGAACTGTCATGAGCGCGCATCCGCAGCCCGGTCACGTCGACGCCGTCGAGAACACGCTGCGCGCCTGGCGCACGGGCATCGACACCTACCAGGAGCCGGTGGTCTACATGCGGCGCGATTGCGCCGTCTGCCGCGCCGAGGGCTTCACGACGCAGGCGCGCGTCAAACTGAGCACCGGCTCGGCCAGCATCGTGGCCACGCTCAGTGTCGTGGACGGCTCCTGGCTCGGACATGGCGTGGCCGGCCTGTCGGAGGCGGCGTGGGCGGCACTGCATCCGCTGCCGGGCGAATCGCTGGAGGTCACGCACGCCCCGGTCCTCGAATCGCTGAGCCATGTTCGCGCGAAGGTGTATGGCCACCGACTCGACGATCGCGCATTCCGCGCCGTGATCGGCGACGTCGCCGCAGGCCGCTACTCGGACCTGCACCTGGCGACCTTCATCACCGCCTGTGCCGGCGACCACCTCGACCTCGACGAGACCGTATCGCTGACACGGGCGATGGTCGACGTGGGCGAACGCCTCGACTGGGGCCGCGACCTGGTCGTCGACAAGCATTGCGTCGGCGGCCTGCCCGGCAACCGCACGACGCTGCTCGTCGTGCCGATCGTCGCCGCCTGCGGGCTGACGATGCCCAAGACATCGTCGCGCGCGATCACATCCCCTGCCGGCACCGCCGACACGATGGAGGTGCTCGCCCCGGTCGATCTCGACATCGCCGCCATGCGACGCACGGTGGAGCGCACCGGCGCCTGCATCGTCTGGGGCGGCTCGGTGCGGCTGAGCCCGGCCGACGACATCCTGATCCGCGTCGAGCGCCCGCTCGATCTCGACAGCGAGGGACAACTGGTCGCCTCTGTCCTGTCCAAGAAGGCGGCGGCCGGCTCGACTCACGTGCTGATCGATCTTCCGGTGGGCCCCACGGCCAAGGTGCGCAGCGCCGAGGCCGCCCACACGCTCGGGCGGCGGCTCGTCGAGGTCGGCCGGGCCATCGGACTGCAGGTGGCGCTGCGCGTCACCGACGGGATGCAGCCGGTCGGGCGCGGCATCGGCCCGGCGCTGGA
>NZ_AZSN01000002.1:0-77429 GCF_000576225.1 Methylibium sp. T29-B
CTGCTGGGCTCCTACCTCGAGAAGAACATCCAGGCCTTCACCGAGATGCAGAGCCGCTTCGCCGAGCAGTCCGGGCTGAGCACCGGCAAGGCCTACAGCCCCGAGCTGTGGGCGCAGTTCATGAACGTGCAGGCGCCGATGATGCAGGGCCTGATGAGCAGCTACCTCGACCAGTCGAAGAACCTGTTCGTGCAGATGCAGGAGCAGATGCACAAGCAGACCGAGAGCCTGTTCTCGGCAACCACCGGCGCGAAGAAGTAGCCGCCACCGGCCGGCCTCGGCCCACGCGAAGGCAGGACGACCCGGATCGGCGAAAATCCGCCGATGACCCAGACTGCTGATGCGGCTTCGACCGCCCTGACCTCGGGCGACGCCGCCTCCCGCAACATCCCCAAGATCGGCTTCGTCTCGCTCGGTTGCCCCAAGGCGCTGACCGATTCGGAGCTCATCCTCACGCAACTGCGTGCCGAGGGTTACGACACCTCGAAGAGCTTCGCTGGTGCCGACCTGGTGATCGTCAACACCTGCGGCTTCATCGACGACGCTGTGAAGGAGAGCCTCGACACCATCGGCGAGGCGCTGGCCGAGAACGGCCGGGTCATCGTCACCGGCTGCCTGGGCGCGAAGGCGGGCGAGGGCGGCGGCAACCTGGTGCGCCAGATGCACCCGAGCGTGCTGGCGGTGACCGGGCCGCACGCGACGCAGGAGGTCATGGACGCCGTGCACGTGCACGTGCCCAAGCCGCACGATCCCTTCGTCGACCTGGTGCCGGCCTACGGCGTGAAGCTCACGCCCAGGCACTACGCCTACCTGAAGATCAGCGAAGGCTGCAACCATCGCTGCAGCTTCTGCATCATCCCCAGCATGCGCGGCGACCTGGTGTCGCGGCCGATCGGCGACGTGCTGAACGAGGCACGTGCGCTGTTCGAGTCGGGCGTGAAGGAACTGTTGGTGATCAGCCAGGACACCTCGGCTTACGGCGTCGACGTGAAGTACCGCACCGGCTTCTGGGACGGCAAGCCGGTGAAGACGCGCATGACCGACCTGGTGGAGCGCCTGGGCGAGCTGGCCGAGCACTTCGGCGCGTGGGTGCGGCT
The DNA here is from genome assembly GCF_000576225.1 of Methylibium sp. T29-B. Classification (NCBI taxonomy): domain Bacteria; kingdom Pseudomonadati; phylum Pseudomonadota; class Betaproteobacteria; order Burkholderiales; family Sphaerotilaceae; genus Methylibium; species Methylibium sp. T29-B. The sequence goes on from NZ_AZSN01000002.1 coordinate 1,098, forward strand.
GCACTACGTCTATCCCTATCCGCACGTCGACGAGATCCTGCCGATGATGGCCGCCGGCCGGGTGCTGCCCTACCTGGACGTGCCGTTCCAGCACGCGCATCCCGACGTGCTCAAGCGCATGAAGCGGCCCGCCAACGGCGAGAAGAACCTCGAGCGCTGCAGCGCTGGCGCGAGGCTTGCCCGCAGATCGTGGTGCGCTCGACCTTCATCGCTGGCTTCCCCGGCGAGACCGAGGCCGAGTTCGCGCACCTGCTCGACTTCATGCGAGAGGCCCGCATCGACCGGGCCGGCTGCTTTGCCTACTCGCCGGTCGAAGGCGCGAGCGCGAACGCGCTGGCCGGCGCCTTGCCCGAGGCCGTGCGCGAGGAACGCCGGGCGCGCTTCATGGCGGTCGCCGAGGCGGTGTCGGCCGAGAAGCTGCGCGAGCGCGTCGGCGCCGAGATGCAGGTGCTGATCGATGCTGCACCGGCGCTCGGCAAGAAGGGCGGCCGAGGCCGCAGTTACGCCGACGCGCCCGAGATCGACGGCGTGGTGCACCTGCTGCCGCCGCAGAAGGCCTCGAAGCAGTTGCGCGTGGGCGAGTTCACGCGCGCCCGCATCGTCGGCACCCAGGGCCACGACCTGGTGGGCCAACCGCTGTGAGTCGCGCATGAGCGGCGGCAGCGACGACGGACGGCGCGGGGACGATCCGCTCACCACCGGCCTGATCCACCACCGCTACGAGCCGCCGGCTGGCTTCGGCGCGGTGCCGCCGGCGGTGCACAAGGCCTCGACGGTGATCTTCCGCAACGTGGCGGCCCTGCGCGCCCGCAACTGGAAGGAGAAGACCGGCTACACCTATGGCCTGCACGGCACGCCAACCACCTTCACGCTCGAGGAACGCATCGCGACGCTCGAGGGCGGGCGCCGGACCCTGCTGGCGCCGAGCGGCCTCGCGGCGATCGTGCTGGTGAACCTGACCCTGCTCAAGTCGGGCGATGAGGTGCTGCTGCCGGCCAACGTCTACGGTCCCGGCAAGGAGCTGGCACGGCAGGAGCTGGCGCGCCTCGGGGTCACGCACCGGTTGTACGACCCGCTGGATGCCGCGGCACTGGCTGCGATGATCGGACCGCAGACGAAGCTTGTCTGGCTCGAGGCGGCGGGATCGGTGACGATGGAGTTCCCCGACCTGGCCGGCCTGGTGGGTGCCTGCCGGGCGCGGGGCGTGACGACCGCGCTCGACAACACCTGGGGCGCCGGCATCGCCTTCTCGCCCTTCGATCAGGGCGTCGACATCTCGGTGCACGCGCTGACCAAGTACCCGTCGGGTGGTGGCGACGTGCTGATGGGCTCGGTGACGACACGCGACGAGGCGCTGCACCAGCGCCTGACGATGACGCACATGCACCTCGGCCTGGGCGTCGGTGCGAACGATGTGGAGTTCGTGCTGCGCTCGCTGCCGACGCTGGCGCTGCGCTATGCCGCGCACGACGCCGCCGCGCGCCGGCTGGCGGCGTGGTGGCAGACGCGGCCCGAGGTGGTGCAGGTGCTGCACCCGGCACTGGCCGGCGCACCCGGCCATGCGCACTGGGCCGCCAGCTGCCGTGCCGCAGCGGGGCTGTTCTCGGTGGTGTTCGATGCGCGCTTCACGCAGCCGCAGGTCGACGCCTTCGTCGATGCGCTGCGGCTGTTCAGGATCGGCTATTCCTGGGGCGGACCGATGAGCCTGGCGGTACCCTACGACCTGACCGTGCTGCGCGGACCGGCCGCGGCGGGGCAGGGCACGCTGGTGCGTTTCTCGGTCGGGCTCGAGGCCGTGGAGGATCTGCAGGCCGACCTCGAACAGGCCCTGGCCATACTGCCGCCCTGAGGTGTGGGCTCAGGTGTCCTTGCGGGGGCTGCTGATCTTGTGCCGCATCAACTGGCCTTTCTCCCGCTCCCAGTCGCGCTTCTTCTCGGTCTCGCGCTTGTCATGCAGGTCCTTGCCCTTGGCGAGGGCGATGTCGGCCTTCACGCGCCCGCCCTTGTAGTGCAGGTTCAGCGGCACCAGCGTGTAGCCCTTCTGCTCGACCTTGCCGACCAGACGACGGATCTCGTCCTTCTTCATCAGCAGCTTCTTGGTCCGGTCGGCCTGCGGGTGGACGTGGGTGGACGCGGTGCGCAGCGGGTTGATCCGGCAGCCGATCAGGAACAGCTCGCCGTCCTTGACGACGACGTAGCCATCGGTCAGCTGCACCTGGCCGGCGCGGATGGCCTTCACTTCCCAGCCTTCGAGCACCATGCCGGCCTCGAACTGCTCCTCGATGGTGTAGTTGAAGCGGGCCTTCTTGTTGTCTGCGATGGCCATGAAGCCTCTCAATAGAATCGCTTCATTGTATGAAGCACGTCAAGAAGTCCGTTCTGCTGTGGTACTCGGCGCAGGAGATGTACGCACTCGTCACCGACGTGCCGGCCTATCCGCAGTTCCTGCCGTGGTGCGACCGCACCGAGGTGCTCGAATCGACCGAGCACGGCATGACGGCCCGCCTGCATCTGGCCTACCACGGCGTCCGCCACGCTTTCACCACCCGCAACGAGCACCAGGCCGGCCGGTCGGTCGTGGTCTCGCTGGTCGACGGGCCGTTCTCGCAACTGGAGGGTGTGTGGCAGTTCGTGCCGCTGGGCGCCCCGGCCGACGACAGCGCGGCGCCGCGGGCCTGCCGCGTCGAGCTCGACCTGCGCTATGCCTTCAGCAGCCTCGCGCTGGAAGCGGTGGTGAGCCCGGTGTTCGATCGCATCGCCAACACCCTGGTCGACTCCTTCGTCAAGCGCGCCGAGCAGGTGCATGGGCCGCGCTGAGGGTCAGCCGGTGCGGGTGGAGGTGGCCTACAGCCCGCGCGGGCGCGCGGTCGACCTGAGCGAGCTGGTGCTGGCCGAGGGCTGCACCGCGCTGCAGGCGCTGCAGGCGAGCGGCCTGCTGGAGCGGCACCCGGAGATCGACCTGGCGGTGCTGCGCGTCGGCGTGTGGGGACGTCTGTGTCCGACGGACGAACGGCTGCGCGAGGGCGATCGGGTGGAGGTCTACCGACCGCTGACGGTCGATCCGAAGGAAGCGCGGCGCCTGCGCTACCGCCGCCAGCGCAGCCTGCTCAGCGGCACTCGGTGACCATCGCCTGGCGGGTCTGCTCGACCTCTCGGGCACGGGCGGCGTCGTCGAGGATCTCGCGCTCGCCCTGGGCGTTGGTGCGGGCGATGCGCTGGCCGCTGTCGAGCGAGCGCATGTAGGTGCGGGCGCGTTCGCAGTTCTGCGCCTTCTGCTGGGCGACACGTGCCTCGTCGGCGCGTCGCTTGGCGGCCTCTTCCTGCTCGGCCTGCTTGCGCTTGGCCTCGAGCGCGGGATCGCTGGCGCTGGCGGCAGCGGCCGGTGCCGACGCCGCACTCGCGGCGGGCTGCACGACCACCGGCGCAGCGCTCAGCGGGCGCTGCAGGATGTCCTTCGCCGGCGTACCGGAGGGCGGCGGCAGATCGCTGTACTGGACCTGGCCTCGGCCGTCGCGCCACTTCCATTGCGCCTGGGCCGGCAGGCAGGCGACGAGCACGCAGGCGCCGAGCAGGGCGCCGAGCCAGCGGGTGGTGAGTGCGGTCATGGCGCGAGTTTAGCGGTCGACCCGCGAACGGCCGTGCAGCGCGACGGCAGGGGTCCGGTCGCCGGCGGCAGCGAGCGTGCATTCCTCACGCCGGAACGTCGCACAGAGCCGCCTCCGTATAATCTGCTTTTGCGACTGGAGCTTTTCCCATGCGCCTTCTCGGCAAAGCACTCACCTTCGACGATGTGTTGCTGGTGCCCGCCTTCTCCCAGGTCCTGCCGCGCGACACCAGCCTGGCGACGCGTCTGTCCCGCAACATCACGTTGAACCTGCCGCTGGCGTCTGCCGCCATGGACACGGTGACCGAGGCGCGCCTCGCGATCGCGCTGGCGCAGGAGGGCGGCATCGGCATCGTCCACAAGAATCTCAGCCCCAAGCAGCAGGCCGCCGAGGTCTCGCGCGTCAAGCGCTACGAGTCGGGACTCCTGCGCGATCCGATCACCATTTCATCGGGCGTTCGGGTCCAGGACGTGATCAACCTGTCGCGCCAGCACGGCATCTCCGGCTTCCCGGTGGTCGACGACGGCAAGGTCGTCGGCATCGTCACGGGTCGCGACCTGCGCTTCGAGACCCGACTGGATGCGCCGGTGCGCGAGATCATGACGCCGCGCGAGCGCCTCGTCTCGGTCAACGAGGGCGCCACGCTCGAGGAAGCCAAGTCGCTGATGCACCGGCACAAGCTCGAGCGCGTGGTGGTCGTGAACGCCGCCAACGAGCTGCGCGGCCTGTTCACGGTGAAGGACATCACCAAGCAGACCAACTTCCCGAACGCAGCGCGCGACGCCCAGGGCAAGCTGAGGGTCGGCGCCGCGGTCGGTGTCGGCGAGGGCACCGAGGAGCGCGTCGAGGCGCTGGTGAAGGCTGGCGTCGATGCGATCGTCGTCGACACGGCGCACGGCCACAGCAAGGGCGTGATCGAGCGCGTGCGCTGGGTCAAGAGGAACTATCCGCAGGTCGACGTGATCGGCGGCAACATCGCCACCGGCGAGGCGGCGCTGGCGTTGGCCGAGGCGGGCGCCGACGGCGTGAAGGTCGGCATCGGGCCGGGCTCGATCTGCACCACCCGCATCGTCGCTGGCGTCGGCGTGCCGCAGATCACCGCGATCGACAACGTGGCCACCGCGCTCAAGGGCAGCGGCGTCCCGCTGATCGCCGACGGCGGCATCCGCTACTCCGGCGACATCGCCAAGGCCCTGGCCGCCGGCGCCAACACCGTGATGATGGGGGGCATGTTCGCCGGCACCGAGGAAGCGCCGGGCGAGATCGTGCTGTACCAGGGCCGTAGCTACAAGAGCTACCGCGGCATGGGCTCGATCGGTGCCATGCAGCAGGGCAGCGCCGACCGCTACTTCCAGGACAACACGGGCGCCAACCCGAACGCGGACAAGCTGGTGCCCGAGGGCATCGAAGGCCGGGTGCCCTACAAGGGCTCGGTGATCGCCATCCTGTTCCAGATGGCCGGCGGCTTGCGCGCCTCGATGGGCTATTGCGGCTGCGCCTCGGTGGAGGAGATGCGCGAGCGTGCCGAGTTCGTCGAGATCACCTCGGCCGGCATCCGCGAGAGCCACGTGCACGACGTGCAGATCACCAAGGAAGCGCCGAATTACCGCGCCGACTGAACCGACACGGCGGCACGCCGAGGGCGTGTCGATCCGTGGCGCCCGCGCCGACGGCGGGCTGGAAAGACCGAGCCGATGACCTCCCCGCCGCGGGCCCGCGTAGCGGCCATGCCCTTCATCCTGATCACGGTGCTGATCGACATGGTGTCGATCGGCCTGATCATCCCGGTGCTGCCGCTGCTGGTCGGCAGCTTCACCGGCTCGCCCTCCGACACCGCGTTCTGGTTCGGCGTGGTCACCTTCGCCTTTGCGATCGCCAACTTCTTCGGCTCGCCGATCCTCGGCGCACTGTCCGACCGCTACGGGCGCCGGCCGGTGCTGCTGATCGGCTTCTGCGGCCTCGCGCTCAACTTCTTCTTCACGGCGCTGTCGACGGCGCTGTGGATGCTGGTGGCGGTGCGCCTCGTCGGCGGGGCGATGCAGGCGAATGCCGCGGTCGCCAACGCCTACGTCGCCGACATCACGCCGCCCGAACAGCGGGCACGGCGCTTCGGACTGCTGGGCGCGATGTTCGGCCTGGGCTTCATCCTCGGGCCGGTGCTGGGCGGGCTGCTCGGCGCGATCGACCTGCACCTGCCGTTCTACGTGGCAGGCTCACTGGCGCTGGTGAACTGCCTGTACGGCTGGCTGGTGCTGCCCGAGTCGCTGCCTGCCGAGCGCCGGCGTGCGATCGACTGGAAGCGCGCCAACCCGTTCAGCGCGCTCCGGGACCTGGCCGGCCTGAAGGGCGTGGGCTCGCTGGTGGCGGTGCTGGCGCTGTCGGGGCTGGTGCAGTTCACGCTGCACATCACCTGGGTGCTGTACACCACCTACAAGTTCGGCTGGGGACCGCTGGAGAACGGCTGGTCGCTGTTCGCGGTCGGGCTGATGTCGGCCCTGGTGCAGGGCATGCTGCTGGGGCGGCTGCTCAGGCGCTTCAGCGCGCAGCGGCTGGCGGTGACCGGCTTGGTGTCGTCGAGCCTGGCCTATGTCTGCTGGGGCCTCGCGACCGAGGGCTGGATGATGTACGTGGTGATCGCGTGCAACGTGCTCGGGTTCGGCGTCACGGCCTGCCTGCAGAGCATCGTGTCGAACGCTGCCGACCCGCGCACCCAGGGGCAGACGATGGGCGCGGTGTCGTCATTGAACAGCCTGATGGCCGTGGTGGCGCCGGTGATCGGTGCACCGCTGCTCGGCCTGGTGTCGCACCTGCCGCAGGGCGACTGGCGCATCGGCGCCCCCTACTACTTCTGCGCCGTGCTGCAGGCCACGGCCATGCTGCTGGCGCTGCGGCATTTCCGTGCGCAGCGCGGCCAGCGCGCCGCGGCTGTCGCGACCGAATCTCCCGTCTGATCGAACCGTCTCGAGCCCTCCACCATGCACGACAAGATCCTCATCCTCGACTTCGGTTCCCAGGTCACGCAGCTGATCGCAAGGCGCGTCCGCGAGGCGCATGTGTACTGCGAGATCCACCCGAACGACGTGTCGGACGAGTTCATCCGCGAGTTCGCGCCGAAGGGCATCATCCTGTCGGGCAGCCACGCCAGCACCTACGAGGACCACGACCTGCGCGCCCCGCAGGCGGTGTGGGAGCTGGGCGTGCCGGTGCTCGGCATCTGCTACGGCATGTTCACGATGGTGGTCCAGCAGGGCGGCGAGGTTGAGGCCAGCGCGCACCGCGAGTTCGGCTACGCCGAGGTGAGGGCGCATGGCCACACCCGGCTGCTGCAGGGCATCGAGGACTTCAGCACCCCTGAGGGCCATGGCATGCTGAAGGTGTGGATGAGCCACGGCGACAAGGTCACCAAGCTGCCGCCCGGCTTTAAGCTGATGGCCAGCACGCCGAGCTGCCCGATCGCCGGCATGGCCGACGAATCGCGCGGCTACTACGCGGTGCAGTTCCACCCCGAGGTCACGCACACGGTGCAGGGGCGCGCGCTGCTGGAGCGCTTCGTGCTCGAGATCGCGAAGGCGCAGCCCGACTGGGTGATGAAGGATCATGTCGCCGAGGCGGTGGCGGCGATCCGTGCGCAGGTGGGTGACGAGGAGGTGATCCTCGGCCTGTCGGGTGGCGTGGACTCCAGCGTGGCGGCGGCGCTGATCCACCGCGCCATCGGCGACCGGCTGACCTGCGTGTTCGTCGATCACGGCCTGCTGCGCCTGAACGAAGGCGACATGGTGATGGAGATGTTCGCCGGCAAGCTGCACGCGAAGGTGGTCCGCGTCGATGCCGCCGAGCTGTTCATGAACGAGCTGGCCGGCGTGGCCGACCCCGAGGCCAAGCGCAAGATCATCGGCCGGCTGTTCGTCGATGTCTTCAAGGCCGAGGCGGCCAAGCTCAAGGCGAGCGGCGCGGGGCACCGCGGCGCGACCTTTCTGGCGCAGGGCACGATCTACCCGGACGTCATCGAGTCGGGCGGTGCCAAGACCAAGAAGGCCACCACGATCAAGAGCCACCACAACGTCGGCGGCCTGCCCGAGCAGCTCGGCCTGAAGCTGCTCGAGCCGCTGCGCGACCTGTTCAAGGACGAGGTGCGCGAGCTGGGCGTGGCCCTGGGCCTGCCGCACGACATGGTCTACCGCCATCCCTTCCCGGGCCCTGGCCTGGGCGTGCGCATCCTCGGCGAGGTGAAGAAGGACTACGCCGACCTGCTGCGCCGCGCCGACGCGATCTTCATCGAGGAGCTGCGCAACACCGTCGACCCGGCCTCCGGCAAGACCTGGTACGAGCTCACCAGCCAGGCCTTCGCGGTCTTCCTGCCGGTCAAGAGCGTGGGCGTGATGGGCGACGGTCGCACCTACGACTACGTGGTCGCGCTGCGCGCGGTGCAGACCAGCGACTTCATGACCGCCGACTGGGCCGAACTGCCCTATGCGCTGCTCAAGCGCACCTCGGGCCGCATCATCAACGAGGTGCGCGGCATCAACCGCGTGACCTACGACGTGAGCAGCAAGCCGCCAGCGACGATCGAGTGGGAATGAGCCAGAATGGCTCGACAGCGTTCGGCGTAGTTCGCCGAATCGCAAATTCCCGTGACGTGACAATGGGTTAGCGTTCAGGCAGTACATCGGCGTTCATCGTCGACCGCGACCAAGTGACGGTATCCCTGACGGGCTTTGCGCTGCTACGCTGAAGTCGCTCGAAAAGTACCGTCAGGCGGTCTGACGGTATCGGGTGACGGTATCGGTGAGGCCCTCATGTCAGTCGTACGCCACCTGGACGAGTCCGCCAGCGCGGTCCCTTCGCGGGTCCGCTCGCTCACGGATCTCCAGCTCAAGGCCCTGAAGCCGCGGGACAAGGCCTACAAGGTCAGCGACCGGGACGGGCTGTATGCCTACGTGGCGCCTTCCGGGAGCGTCAGCCTGCGGTTCGACTACCGCATCGGCAAGCGGCGGGAGACCCTGACTCTCGGTCGCTACGATCCGACAGCCCCGGCGCGCGTACCCCGGCCCATGGACGTGCTCGACTACGGCATGGGCCTGTCCCTGGCCGAAGCCCGACTCCTGCTGATCAAGGCGAAGCGTTCGCTCGACGAGGGCGTGTCGCCGTCGCGTGCGAAGGCGGAGAAGAAGGCCGCAGAAACCGACGCGCTGACGTTCGGCAAGTGGGTCGAGCGCTACTTCGAGTTCAAGGGCGACCCGAAGAGCAAGGGCGAGCAGCTCGCCGACAGCACGCTCGCGATGCGTCGATCGACCTACAAACGCGCGCTGGAGAAGCCGCTCGGCAGGTTGATGCTTGAGGAGATCACGCCGAACCGGCTCGCCGCCCTGTGCGATGACATCAAGGCACAGCGGGGTCCGGCTGTGGCAGTGCACGCGCGGGAAATCGTCCTGATGGTCTACCGGCATGTCCAGCGCAAGGGGATCGAGGTGTCGAACCCGGCCGAGCGCGTGCAGGCGAGCGCCATCGCCCGCTTCGAGCCGCGTGATCGGGCGTTGTCCCCGAGCGAGCTGCGCCTGTTCCTCGCGGCGCTTGATCAGGCTGCGACGATGCCCACGCTGCGGCTGGCCGTTCGCTTCGTGCTCCTGACGGGCGTTCGCAAGGGCGAGTTCATCGGCGCGACCTGGGACGAGGTCGACTTCGACGGCGAGACCTGGACCATTCCATCGCGCAGGATGAAGGGCGGCAAGCCGCACATCGTCTACCTGAGCGACCAGGCGCTGGACATCCTGACGACGCTGCGATCGTGCTTCTCGGCGAGCCGCTATCTGCACCCCGGACGGTACGACAGCGATCTTCCGATCAGCGATGCGACCCTGAACCGGGTCATCGCCATGGCAATTAGCCGAATTCAGACGACGGTGCCGGACTTCCTGCCGTTCACCGTGCACGACCTGAGACGGACGTTCAGCACCTCGCTGAACAGGGCCAAGTTCGATGAGCGCTGGATCGAGATGGCCCTGGCGCATGCCCCTCGAAACCGCATCGCCGCAACCTACAACGTCGCGCGCTATGCAGCCGAGCGTCGAATCATGATGCAGGCCTGGGCGGACATGCTGACCCTGTGGGAACAAGGCAAGTCAGCACGGGACGTGATTGCGAAGGCCAGGCGAGATGCTTCCGAAGTGATGGACCTGGAACTTGCCGACGATCTTTGATCGCCCTTGTTGGTGTCGCTGAAGCTCTGACGGACCCGCCTTCGGCATCGGGCGACTGCCGGCTTGGAGGACACCCGTTCAAGGTGAAACCGAAGCCGGCGCAAGCCCTGCCTGCGTCAGTCCACCTTCGCCGTCCGCAGGCGCAATGCGTTGCCGATCACGCTCACCGACGACAACGCCATCGCCGCCGCGGCGACCACCGGTGACAGCAGCAGCCCGAAGAACGGGTACAGGACGCCGGCCGCGAGCGGAATGCCCGCGACGTTGTAGGCAAAGCTCAGGAACAGGTTCTGCCGGATGTTCTTCATGGTTGCGTGCGACAGCGTGCGCGCCCGCACGATCCCCATCAGGTCGCCCTTGAGCAGAGTGATCCCCGAACTCTCCATCGCCACATCGGTGCCGGTCCCCATCGCGATGCCCACGTCGGCTGCAGCCAAGGCTGGCGCGTCGTTGACGCCGTCGCCGGCCATCGCCACCACCCGGCCCTCGGCCTTCAAACGCTGCACGACCGAGGCCTTGTCCTCGGGGAAGACCTCGGCCACGACCTCGTCGATGCCGAGTTCGCGGCCGACCGCCTCGGCCGTGGTCTTGCCGTCGCCGGTCAGCATGACGATGCGCACGCCCGCGCCCTTGAGAGCCCGCAGGGCCTGGGCCGTCGTCACCTTGATCGGGTCGGCAATCGCCACGAAGCCTGCCAGCGCGCCGCCCACGCCGACGAAGATGACCGTCGCCGCCTTCTGGCGCTGCGCCTCCGCTGCGGCGACCTGGATCGCCGTGTCGATGCCGTGCTCGGCCAGGAACTTGGCGCTGCCCGAGACGATCACCTGGCCGTCGACGGTGCCGATGACACCCTTGCCGACGGGCGAGTCGAAGTCCGTGACGGGCGACAGCGGCAGCTTGCGGTCCTGCGCGTCCATCACGATGGCCATCGCCAGCGGATGCTCACTGGCACGCTCGACGCTCGCGAGCTTCTGCAGCACGGCGTCGGCGGTGAAGCCCGGCGCGGGCTCGATGTGAACAACTTTGGGCCGGCCCTCGGTCAGCGTCCCGGTCTTGTCAACGACCAGCGTGTCGACCTTCTCCATGCGTTCGAGCGCCTCGGCGTCGCGGATCAGCACGCCGTTCTGCGCGCCACGGCCGACACCCACCATGATCGACATCGGCGTGGCCAGCCCCAGCGCACAGGGGCAGGCAATGATGAGCACGGCTACCGCCGTGATCAGCGCGTAGCTGAACGCCGGCGACGGCCCCCAGACCAGCCAGGCGACGAACGTCAACACCGCCACGCCGATCACCACGGGGACAAACCAGCCCGCCACCTCGTCGGCCATGCGCTGGATGGGAGCCCGGCTGCGCTGGGCGGCGGCCACCATGTGCACGATCTGCGAGAGCAGGGTGTCGGCGCCGACCTTCTCGGCGCGCATCACGAAGCCACCGGTCTGGTTCAGCGTTCCGGCCGTGACCTTGGAGCCCATCGCCTTCGCCACCGGGATCGGCTCGCCGGTCACCATCGACTCGTCGACGTTGCCCTTGCCCTCGGTGAGTTCGCCGTCGACCGGCACCTTCTCGCCGGGGCGCACGCGCAGCAGGTCTCCGACCTGGATGGCGTCGACCTGGACGGCTTCGTCGCTGCCGTCGGCGTTCACCTTCACCGCCGTCTTCGGTGCCAGGCCAAGCAGGGCCTTGATGGCGCCCGAGGTCTTCTCACGGGCGCGCAGCTCGAGCACCTGGCCGAGCAGAACGAGCACGGTGATGACCGCCGCCGCCTCGAAGTAGATCGCGACGGCGCCATCGGCCATGCGCAGGTTCGCGGGGAACAGCTGCGGTGCCACCGTGCCGACGATGCTGTAGAGCCAGGCCGCGCCGGTGCCCAGCGCGATGAGTGAGAACATGTTCAGGCTGCGGTTCTTCACCGACGCGACGGCGCGCACGAAGAAGGGCCAGCCCGCCCACAGCACCACCGGGGTGCCGAGAAGCAGCTGTATCCAGTTCGACATCTGCTGGCCGAGCACGTGACTGAGGTTCGTCAGGTGGCCGCCCATCTCCAGCGCGAAGACAGGCACGGTCAGTGCGGTGCCGATCCAGAAGCGCTTCGTCATGTCGCGCAGCTCGGGGCTCTCGCCTTGCTCGGCAGTGGCCAGCACGGGCTCCAGCGCCATGCCGCAGATGGGGCAGCTCCCCGGTCCCATCTGGCGCACCTGTGGGTGCATCGGGCAGGTGTATTCAACCTGGCTTGTGTCGACACCGGGGACTGGTTTCGGCTGCGACGGTGCGTGGGCGTGGTGCCCGTGGTCGTGGTGGCCGTGCGCCGCGTGGTCGTGGTGCCCGCCCTTCATCACGGTGCCGTCGGGCATCACGTGGGTGCCTTCGGCCGCATGCACGTGATGCGCGTGATCGTGGGTGGTGCTGGTGCGGTCGGGCATGGCGCTCTCCTGTTGTCGCCGACAGTCTCCACCTTGTCCCGGTGGGAAGGTCAAGGGCGCGCTATCGAGCGGCGAAGACGGCTGCAATCCACAGGCCGAGCACGGCCAAGCCAAGCCAGCATAGCCAGAACAATGCCCGCTCCCACCAGAGGGGTGGCCCGTCCTGACGCTCGAGCTGGACCTTCAGGGTCATGCCGATGCCGTGGACGAGTGCGCCGCCAGCGAGCAGCGGCAGGGCGTAGGCGCGGAGCCACTCCGGCAGTAACAGTGCCGCTCCAGCGCCCAGAGCGATGGCTCCCAGCCCCGAGGCCAGCTCGGCAGCCTTCACGTGACCGCGAGGCCCGGACTTCATGTCAAGGCGGCGGCGTATGGTCCTTGCGCTGCCCGTGGTCGCGATGGCCATGGTGCCCGTGTCCATGGAAGAAGTGCATCAGCGGGCATGCCAGCAGGAACAGGTAAGGGATGGCCTGCGTCACGTGCGTCAAATGCTCGGTGAGCAGGTAATAGATGCCGACCGCGCCCGCGACGAGCATAAAGGCGCCCAACGGCGAGCGCCAGCGCGACGGTGGAGTGGGATCCTGGGGATGCATGACCCGCCTCGACCTACTTGGCCGCTGGCGCCTTCATCGCCTCGCGGTCCATCATCATCTTCATCATCATTTCCATCATGTCCATGCGCTTGCCCATCATCTCCGGGCTCATGGGCATGCCGCCCATCCCCATACCGCCCTTGCCGCTGCGCATCTGGCCCATCATCGCCATGTTGTCCTGCATGAGCTTCATGTGCTCCTGCATCAGCCGGGACCGATCCTCCGGCGTCTTGGCAGCCATCATCCTGTCGTGCATCTCCTGCATCGACTTCATCATCGAGTCCATCTGCCCGGGTGTCGGTGCCGCGGGACCGGCAGCTGCGGTACCTGGCGGGTGATGGGCGGCGTGGTCCTGTTCCTTGGGGCCAGCGGCACACCCGGCCAGCACGAACGAGGTGCCGAGTGCTGCGAGGGCGAGCTTCATATGGCCTCCTGAGATTGCGTCGGTCAGTATGTGCGCGGCACCTGCTGTGCGGCCTTGACATGCCTCAAAGGCTTCTGCACTCCCAGGTCAGCTGCGGCATCCGCAGCAGCCACCCGTCTTCACGGGCTCTGCCACCACCGTCGCGGCCTGCACCGGCACGGGCGTGTAGCCGGCCTCGGCGATGGCGTCGTTCAGTTCCTGGGCGTCCGCTTCGGTCGGCTCCACCATGACGAGATGCTGCGCCAGGTCGATGGTGACCTTCGCATCCTTGTCGGTGGCCTTGATGGCCTTGGTGATGGTGCTGACGCAGTGGCCGCAGGTCATGTCGTCTACGCGGAAGACTTGCATCGCTTGCTCCTTGGGTTGTCGATGGCGTCATCATTGACCTTGCCACTGTGACAAGGTCAACACTGCTGGGCGTGCCTCTCCAATCGTTGACCTCGGACGGAACCCGAGCCGTATTCGAAGAGTCAACGCGGCGAGCGGGTGTGCCTTACCTCACCGCACGAAACCGGAGCTCTCCATGAAGCTGTATTCGCTTGTTGTTGGCACTGCAATGACTTTGTCTGGCGCGGCCTTCGCCCAGACCTCGACCGCGGACCACTCGGCGCATCACCCTCCTGCTGCATCTGCCGCTGCGGCTGCAACTGCGACCAGCGAAGGCGAAGTCCGTAAGGTCGACAAGGAGCAAGGCAAGGTGACGCTGAAGCATGGCCCCATCGCCAACCTCGACATGCCAGGCATGACGATGATCTTCAAGGTCGCCGACCCCAAGATGCTCGACAACCTCAAGCCAGGCGACAAGGTGAAGTTCGCGGCGTCCAACAAGGACGGTGCCATCACCGTCACGGCCATCGAAGTGGCGAGGTGAGGATCGCATCTGCAACCTCCTTCTGTCGCTGACGCTGGTTGCAGGCACGACCGACGGGTCAGCGCAGCACGTCGACCACCACGTTCAGGCCGGCGGCCATGCCGGCCTGTAGGGCTTGGAAATCAAGGCGCCGTCGGCCGCGCAGATCCCGGGTGGCCGGGATGACCCAGGTCAAGCCACGCGTGCCGGCCCACGCTCGAATTCGGCAAGGACGCTAGACTGTCCTGATCCATGCTGCGTCGTCGCCTATTCCGCCTCATCACCGCAGTCCTTGCGGTGATGTCGCTGCTGTTCTCGCAGCTGGCGCTGGCGAGCTATGTCTGCCCGGGCCAGCCGGACATCGAAGCCATGGCCGCGATGGCCGAAGCGGGCACGCCCTGCGAAGGCATGGACCAGGACCAAGCGGTCCTGTGCCACCAGCACTCCGCCGACCCTGGCAAGACCTTCGAGGCGGTGAAGCTGCCGGCGGTGGGCCAGCCGGTGGTCGCGCAGGTGCTTGAGCTGCCGCTGGTGCTCGAGGCCCAGCAGGCTCGCGCCGTCCCGACGACGGCCACGCCGGAGGCCCAGCCGCCTCCGGACCCGCTCTTCCTGTCCACGCTCAGACTCAGGGTCTGACCCGCTCCGTCGACTGACCGGTGCTGGTGCGGCATGTCCGCACGCAAGCCACGTTCCCGCTCGTCCTCGGAGTCTTTCGATGTCCATCCACATCCTGCGCGCAGCCGCTTTGGCCGCCGCCTTGCTTTCGGCCAACTGGGCCACCGCGGCACCCTTGTCGCTCGAACAGGCCCTGGACCTGGCGGCCCAACGCTCGCAGATGGCACGCGCCGCACGAGCCGGTGCGACAGGCGCGGCCGAGATGGCGCGTGCCTCCGGGCAGCAGCCCGACCCGATGCTTGCCGTCGGCATCGACAACCTGCCCGCGACCGGCTCGAACCGCTTCCGCACGAGCGCCGAGGAGATGACGATGAAGCGCATCGGCATCGCCCAGGAGTGGGTCCCGGCCGACAAGCGCACCGCACGCGAGGCCGTGGCCAACGCGGTCGCCGGCCGCGAGTTGGTTGCTGAGCATGTCGCGGTGGCCGAGGCTCGCCTGCAGACCGCGCTGGCCTACATCGACGCCTATTACGCGGGCATGGCGCTGGAGCTCACCACGCTCAACGAGAAACATGCCCGCGAAGAGCTCGAGGCCGGCAAGGGCCGCCTGGCGACGGTCTCTGGCAGCAGCGCCGAGGTGCTCGGCCTGGCCGGTGCTGTCGGCGTGGCCGAGGACGAGTCTGCCGACCAGCGACAGCAACAGGGCGCCGCGGCCGCGGTGCTGCAGCGCTGGACCGGCATGCCGGTCGACGGGCTGTCGGAGCCGCGAACAGCGACCGTCCCCGCGCTGGACGCGTACGTCGCCGCACACCCGGTCGTCGTGACCAAGCTGCGCGACATCGAGGTCGCCCGCCAGGAAGCCTCGGCGGCCACCTTGAACCGCAAGCCCAACTGGACCTGGGAGGTGTCGTACGGACAGCGGCAGGGCATGTCGGACCTCGTCTCCTTCGGGGTGCGCATTCCCTTGCCCGTTGCGCCCGCCGCCCGACAAGACCGCGAGACAGCCGCCCGGCTGGCACTTGTGGACAAGGCGGAGGCAGAACTCGAAGAGGCACGGCGCGCAGCGGCGGGCGAGTACGCGGCACTCGTCAGCGACGCCCGGCGGCTGCAGGAACGCATGGAGCGCTTCGACGCCGGCGTGCTGACTCCCCTGCGGCAACGCACCGCAGCCACGCTGGCCGCCTACCGCTCCAACCAGGCCAGCCTGGTGATGCTGTTCGAGGCGCGCCATGCCGAGGTCGAGGCGCAGCGCAAGCTGCTGGCGCTCCGGCGCGACCTGACCAAGACACAGGCGCAACTCGCCTTCAAGCCGATTGCGCAAGGAGCCGTGCGATGAGCCGCCTTCAAGTCTCTCTCGTTGCCCTGGCCGCGGTGGCCGGGATTGCCGGTGCCGCGTTCTACCTGGGCCGCAGCACCGCCGACCACGCCTCGATGGCGTCATCCGCCACGGCTTCATCGGGGGCCGAGCGCAAGGTCCTGTATTGGCACGACCCGATGGTGCCGGGCCAGAAGTTCGACAAGCCGGGCAAGTCGCCGTTCATGGACATGCAGCTCGTGCCGGTCTATGCCGATGAAGCCGGCGACAGCGGCGTCAAGGTGAGTCCGCAGGTCCAGCAGAACCTCGGCATCCGAACGGCCGTGGTGACGAGGGCGGAGGTCAGCTCCTCGTTCGATGCGGTGGGCGCGGTGCAGTTCGACGAGCGATTGAGCGTGGCTGTGCAGACACGGACCGCCGGCTACCTCGAGCGGCTCGCCGTCCGGGCGCCGATGGAGAGGGTGGTCAAGGGGCAAGCCCTGGGCACGGTGTTCGCGCCGGATTGGCTCGGGCCGCTGAACGACATCGTCGCCCTGACGAAGGCGGGCGCATCGCCGGAGCTGCTGGCGGCTGCCCGAGAGCGCACCCGCGCGATGTCCATCCCTGCCGAGCTGGTCCGCCAGGCCGAGGCAGGCGGGACGCCACAGGCGCGCTACACGCTCGTCGCGCCCGCGAGTGGCGTCATCGCGGAGCTCGGCGTGCGGGAGGGAGTAGCGGTCTCTCCCGGCATGACACTGTTCCGCATCGCCGGCCTGGAGCGCGTCTGGGCCGTCGCCGAAGTGCCCGAGGCGCAGGCTGTGCGGCTCCAGCGCGGCCAGAAGGTGAATGCCGTCCTGCAGGCTGACCCGACGCAAAGCTTCACCGGAACAATGCAGGAGGTCCTGCCCCAGGTGAACGCGGCCACGCGCACCCTGCAGGCCCGCTTCGAGGTCGACAACCGTGGCGGCAGGCTGGTGCCCGGCATGTTGCTGCGCCTGCAATTCGCTGGCCCGGTTGCGTCCCGGCTCGTCGTACCTGCCGAATCGGTCATCCGCACCGGCACGCGCGCTGTCACCATCGTGCGCAAGGCCGACGGGACCTTCGAGCCGCGCGAGGTGAAGCTCGGCGTCGAACTGGGCGAGCAGCTCGAGGTGGTCCAGGGGCTGGCGGAAGGCGATGAGGTGGTCGCCAGCGGTCAGTTCCTCGTGGACTCGGAAGCGCGCCTGCGGTCGGTGCTCGGCAGCATGGCTTCGGCCCAGCCGGCATCCGCCGCGGCATCGACGGCCAGCTCGGGCACCTTCACGGCGCAGGGCAAGGTGGAGAGCGTCGATGCGGACAGCATCACCATCTCGCACGGTCCCGTGCCGGCGTTGAAGTGGCCAGAGATGACGATGGGCTTCGGCAAGGCCGACCCGAATGCCTTCGCCGACGTCAAGCCCGGCGACACAGTGCAGTTCGAGTTCCGGCAGGGCGGGCCGATGGACTACGAACTGGTCTCCATTCAGCGCAAGGGAGCGGCGAAGTGATTGCCGCGCTCATCCGCTGGTCGGTGGTCAACCGCTTCCTGGTGCTCATCGCGACCGCCTTCCTCGTGGTGGCCGGCCTGTGGTCGGTGTCGCGCACACCCGTCGACGCCTTGCCCGACCTGAGCGACGTGCAGGTGATTGTTCGCACCACCTACCCCGGCAAGCCGCCGCAGGTGGTGGAGGACCTGGTCACCTATCCGCTGACCACGACCATGCTCAGCGTGCCCGGTGCCAAGACCGTGCGCGGCTATTCGTTCTTCGGCGATTCCTTCGTCTACATCCTGTTCGACGACAAGACCGACCCGTACTGGGCCCGGTCCCGCGTCGTCGAGTACCTGAACCAGGTGCAGAGCCGGCTGCCGCCGGGGGCGACTGCTGCCCTCGGGCCGGACGCCACCGGCGTGGGCTGGGTCTACGAGTACGCCCTCGTTGACCGCAGCGGCAAGAACGACCTGGGACAGCTGCGCGCCTTGAACGACTGGTTCCTGAAGTTCGAGCTCAAGACCGTGCCCGACGTGGCCGAGGTGGCCAGCATCGGCGGCATGGTGCGGCAGTACCAGGTGGTGCTCGACCCCGACCGCATGCGCCAACTCGGCGTCACGCAGAGCATGGTGATGGAGGCGCTGCGCAAGGCCAACCAGTCCTCGGGCGGCTCGGTCGTCGAGCTGGCAGAGGCCGAGTACATGGTGCGCTCGCAGGGCTTCCTGAAGTCGCTCGACGACTTCCGTGGCATCCCCATCGCCTTGACCGGTGCCACGCCGGTGCTGCTGCGTGATGTCGCCTTCGTGCAGATGGGCCCGGAGATGCGCCGGGGCATTGCCGAACTCGACGGGGAGGGCGAGGTCGCGGGCGGCGTCGTCGTGATGCGTTCGGGCAAGAACGCCCGCACGACCATCGCGGCAGTGAAGGCCAAGCTGGAAGCCTTGAAGCCCAGCCTGCCCCCGGGCGTCGAGGTCGTGGAGACCTACGACCGCTCCAAGCTCATCGACCGGGCCGTCGACAACCTACAGGTGAAGCTTATCGAGGAGTTCGTCGTCGTCGCGCTCGTGTGCGCGGTCTTCCTGTTCCACCTGCGCTCAGCGCTCGTCGCGGTGGTCACGCTGCCCGTCGGTGTGCTTACTGCCTTCATCGTGATGTACTGGCAGGGCATCAGCGCCAACATCCTGTCGCTGGGGGGCGTGGCCATCGCACTCGGCGCGATGGTCGACGCGAGCGTGGTGCTCGTCGAGGCGGTGCACAAGCAGCTCGAACACTTCGAGGACGAGCATGGAAGGCAGCCCGGCCTCTCCGAACGCTGGGCGCTGGTGACGCAGGCCTCGGTCGAGGTGGGGCCGGCGCTCTTCTTTTCGCTGCTGGTCATCACGCTGTCCTTCCTGCCGGTCTTCACGCTGGAGGCGCAGGAGGGGCGTCTGTTCTCGCCGCTGGCCTTCACCAAGACCTATGCGATGGCCGCAGCCGCGGGGCTGTCGGTGACGCTGGTGCCGGTGCTGATGGGCTACCTCATCCGGGGCCGCATCCCGAAGGAGACGGCGAACCCGGTCAACCGCTTCCTCATCGCCGTCTACCGGCCTGCGCTTGAGGCGGTGCTGCGCTTTCCGAAAGCGACGCTGCTCGCGGCGGCGGTCGTGCTTGCCGCGACGCTCGTTCCTTGATGCGCCTGGGCGGCGAGTTCATGCCGCCCCTCGACGAGGGCGACCTGCTCTACATGCCGTCGGCGCTGCCGGGCCTGTCGGTGTCGAAGGCGACCGAGCTGCTGCAGCAGACCGACCGCCTCATCAAGACGGTGCCCGAGGTCGAACGTGTGTTCGGGAAGGCCGGCCGCGCCGACAGCGCCACCGACCCGGCGCCGCTGGAGATGTTCGAGACCACCATCCAGTTCAAGCCGCGCGCGCAGTGGCGGCCTGGCATGACGCCCGACAAGCTGGTCGACGAACTGGACCGCGCCGTCAAGGTGCCGGGCCTGTCGAACATCTGGGTGCCGCCCATCCGCAACCGCATCGACATGCTGGCCACGGGCATCAAGAGTCCCGTCGGCATCAAGGTCGCGGGCACGGACTTGGCGGTCATCGACAAGTTGACGACGCAGATCGAGTCGGTTGTGAAGAACGTGCCAGGTGTGTCGTCGGCACTGGCGGAGCGACTCACCGGTGGTCGCTACATCGACATCGATGTCGACCGGGCGGCGGCGGCGCGCTACGGCCTATCAATGGCGGACGTACAAGCCATCGTTGCGACGGCCATCGGCGGCGAGAACGTCGGCGAGGTCGTCAGTGGACGGGAGCGGTTCCCCATCAACGTGCGCTATCCACGGGAGATTCGGGACTCGCTCGAACGCCTGCGCACGCTGCCCTTCGTGACGGACCGGGGTGCACAGCTACTCCTCCAGGACGTGGCCCGCGTGAGGCTGGCCGAAGGACCGCCGATGCTGCGCAGCGAGAACGCGCGCCTGTCGGGCTGGGTCTACGTCGATGTGCGCGGGCGCGACCTGCGCTCGGTGGTCGTGGACATGCAGGCCGCCGTGGCAGGGCAGGTGGCGATGCCGGCGGGTTACGCCGTCTCGTGGTCGGGCCAGTTCGAGTACCTCGAGCGAGCCACGGAGCGCCTGAAGCTCGTCGTACCCGCCACGCTGGCGGTCATCTTCGTGCTGCTCTACCTGCTGTTCCGGTCCGTGGGCGATGCGGCACTGGTGATGGCGGCCGTGCCGTTCTCGCTGGTCGGCGGGTTCTGGCTCATCTGGGTGATGGGGCATGCCATCTCGGTGGCCACGGCCGTCGGGTTCATCGCACTGGCGGGTGTCGCAGCCGAGTTCGGCGTGGTGATGCTCGTCTACCTGAAGAACGCGCTCGACCGGCGTCTTGCGGCTGGCGAGCCGGACAACCCGGATACCTTGCTTGCCGCCGTCCGCGAAGGCGCCGTGCTGCGCGTGCGTCCCAAGGCGATGACGGTGGCGGTCGTGATGGCCGGCCTGCTGCCCATCCTGTGGGGTGGCGGTACCGGATCAGAGGTGATGACCCGCATCGCCGCGCCCATGGTCGGTGGCATGGTGACCGCCCCGCTTCTCAGCATGTTGGTCGTTCCAGCGGCGTGGTACCTGCTGGGCCTTCGCCGTGTACGTCAGCGGAGCCGGCAGGAGTTCGTGGCACGTGAGCCGGCAGACCCGCCGACTGCCGTCGCCTGAACACGCCGGCTGCAGAAAGAGCGTGGATTTGTAGAGCGACGCTGCAGGCGCGGCGGCGTCTGTCGCGTCAGGTGGAACCCGCCAGCGCCCGGATTGAGCCGAGTGCGGGACGGATGCCGGAGACCATGGCATTCCAGGCCGCCGCGAAGGCACCGCGTGCCGGAAGGGGCCGCGGCATCCGGTAATGCAGCGGGCCGTGCCCGTAGACCTCCAGTCGAGCGTGCCCGAAGGCCGACACCCGCAGCTCGCACTCGCGCGTCAGGACGTGCACGTCACCGGGCGCCAGGAGGATGTCGTCAGGCTCGCCGTCGACGGTGGCCCACACGGTCCCGCCGGCGCTGCGCAGCAGGTCCCCCGCACGAACCGACAGGGTCAACAGGTGCTGATCGTCCAGCCGGATTTCGGTGCGCGTGCCGATGCCGAAGGGCTGCGAGCGAGGTGTCTTCATCGCGTTCATGTCCGTGCTCCTGTGGAAGAGGGGGTGCACGGAAGTCTTTTCCTTGCCACGGCGTCAAGGTCAAGGTCGATCCATCGCAGTCGGCCACCTCGCGCGATGGCCCGCGATGGGCGCTTGACCTTGCCACAGCGGCAATCCGCAGCATGCCGGCATTCCAACCCCAGGAGCCGAACATGAAGACCACCCACGAACCCCGTGTGCCGCGCGCACGCAGCCTTCCGGCCACGCTGGCCATCGGCGCGATCTCCGTGCTTGCCGCCGCGGTGCTGGCCGCATGCCAGCCCGCCGTGCCTGACGCACAGGCGGCCCCTGCCGCAGCCCCTCAGGCGCCGACGGTGCCGGTCGCCCTGGTGCGCTCCGTGGCGATGGACGTCGGGCCGACGCAGGTGGCTCGTGTCGAAGCCGCGCAGCAGGTCGAACTGCGCACCCGTGTGTCCGGGCCCATCGACGCAATGCTGTTCCGCGAAGGCGATGCGGTTCGCGCCGGCCAGCCGCTGTTCCAGATCGACCCGAGGCCCTTCGACGCGGCGCTGGCCCGTGCACGCGCCGAGCTTCAACTGGCGAAGGCGCGTGAGACCTTGACCGGCACCGAGGCCGAGCGGGCCCGCCAACTGCACGCTGACCGCGCGATCGCCGGCGAGGAGATGGAGCGCCGTGTGGCGGCCCATGCCGAAGCGCAGGCGCGGCGTGCCGCGGCCGAGGCCGCCGTGCAGACGGCCCAGTTGGAGCGCGACTTCACGCTGGTGCGCTCGCCGATCGACGGCCGCATCGGCCGTGCGCTCGTGACGGCCGGCAACGTCGTCACCGCCGGCGGCAACGCCACGCCGCTGGCCACGCTGGTCAGCATCGCGCCGCTGCATGTGCACATCGACGTGGCCGACCGCAGCCTGCTGCAGCGCCTGGCCGAGAACCGTGGCGCCAAGGGCTGGCGGGCTCGCATCCTCGACGCCGACGGCCAGCGCGAGCTGGCACTCGCGCCGATCGACTTCACGAACCACTCCATCGATGCCGCCACCGGCACGGTACGCCTGCGCGCCCGAGTCGATGCCGCGGTGCCCGGCCTCATGCCTGGCCAGTACGTGCGTGCGCAGCTGGTGACGGGCACAGCCCAGCCTGTGCTGCTGGTGCCCGACAAGGCCATCGGTACCGACCAGGGCCGGCGCTTCGTGCTCGTGGTCACCGAGGCCGGCCAGGTCGAATACCGCCCGATCGGCGTCGGCGCGGCGCAGGGCGCCGACCGCATCGTGACCGAAGGGCTGAAGGCGGGCGAGCAGGTGATCGTCTCGGGCCTGATGCGCGTGCGTCCGGGCATGGCGGTCAAGCCTCAGCCTGCCCAAGGGCCTGCGGAGCCGGCGCAGGGGCAGGCGCAGAACGGCGTCGAGCCCGACCGTTCCTGATCCATCGGGAGTCAATCACCATGAACCGTCTTGCCAGACTCTTCGTCGACCGCCCGATCGTCGCGATCGTGCTGTCCCTCGTGCTGCTGCTTGCCGGCCTGCTTTCGATGGGCAGGCTGCCGCTGACCGAGTACCCCAACGTCATGCCCACCACCGTGCAGGTGCGTGCCGCGTACCCGGGCGCGAACCCGCAGGTGATCGCCGACACGGTGGCCACGCCGCTCGAGACCGAGCTCACCGGCCTGCCGGGCCTGCAGTACATGAGCTCGAACTCCAGTGGCGACGGCCGCTACCTGCTGACGCTGACCTTCGCCGCCAGCGTGGACCCGGCGCGCGCCGAGACCGACACGCAGAACCGCGTCGCCCGCGCGCTGCCGCGCCTGCCGGCCGAGGTGCAGAAGCTCGGCGTCGTCAGCGAGAGCGTCGCGCCCGACATGCTGATGGTCGTGCACCTGACGTCGCCGCAGGGCCGTTACGACCTGCTGCACCTGTCGAATTTCGCCCAGCTGCAGGTGCGCGACGCTCTGTTGCGCGTGCCCGGCGTCAGCAAGGTGGTGGTCTGGGGCGCGGGCGACTACAGCCTGCGCGTCTGGCTCGACCCCGACCGCATGGCCGCGCGCGGCCTGGTCGCCGGCGACGTGGTCGACGCGATCCGCGCGCAGAACCTGCAGGTGGCCGCGGGCTCGGTGGGCCAGCAGCCCGACGCGCGCAGCGCGCATCAGCTGCCGATCACGGTGGCCGGGCGCCTGAGTTCGCCCGAGGCCTTCGGCGACATCGTGCTGAAGAGCGGCCCCACCGGCGAGCAGCTGCGGCTGAAGGACGTAGCGCGTGTGGAGCTCGGTGCGAGTTCGTATTCGCTGCGCAGCCTGCTCGACGGAAAGCCGGCTGTCGGCATCCAGATCGTGCAGGACCCGGCCGCCAGCGCCGTCGAGGTGGCTGCCGCCGTGCGGGCCGAGATGACGAAGCTGCAGCAGGGCTTCCCGCAGGACATTGCGCACCGCATCGCCTACGACCCCACGTTGTTCGTCAAGGCGTCGATCCGCAACGTCATCCAGACCTTGGCCGAGGCGATGGTGCTGGTCGTGCTGGTCGTGCTGCTGTTCCTGCAGAACTGGCGCGCGTCGCTGATCCCGATCGCGGCCGTGCCGGTGTCGCTGGTAGGCACGCTGGCGGTGATGCACGCCGCCGGCTTCACGCTGAACACGCTGAGTCTGTTCGGGCTGGTGCTGTCGATCGGCATCGTCGTCGACGACGCGATCGTCGTCGTCGAGAACGTCGAGCGGCACCTCGCCCGCGGGCTGAAGCCCCGCGAAGCGGCACTCGCCGCGATGAAGGAGGTCACCGGGCCGATCCTGGTGATCACGGCCGTGCTGGCCGCCGTCTTCATCCCCACGGCATTCATGGGCGGCCTGTCGGGCCAGTTCTACCGGCAGTTCGCGCTGACGATCGCGATCTCCACGGTGCTGTCGGCGATCAACTCGCTGACCCTGTCGCCGGCTTTGTCGGCGATGTGGCTGAAGCCACATGCTGGCGGTCACGACGGGCGCCTGGCGCGCTTCTTCGGCGGCTTCAACCGCGCCTTCGAGCGCGCTTCGGAGCGCTACGCCGGGCTGACGCGGGCCGGCGTGAAGCGCGGCCTGCGCCTGTTGGTCGTCTACGCCGTGCTGGTGGCCGGCGCGGTGTGGAGCTTCAAGAGCGTGCCGTCGGGCTTCGTTCCGGCCCAGGACAAGTACTACCTCGTCGGCATCGTGCAGCTGCCGCCCGGCGCGTCGCTGGACCGCACCGAGGCGGTCACGAAGCAGGTCACCAAGATCGCGCTAGCTCAGCCGGGAGTCGAGAGCGTGGTGGCCTTCCCGGGTATCTCGATCAACGGCTTCGTCAACAGCCCGAACGCCGCCGTGATCTTCACGATGCTCGATCCGTTCGAGCAGCGCAAGGACGCGAGTCTGGCCGCCGGTGCCATCGCCGGTGCGCTGAACGGCCGCTTCCAGGGTATCGACGAAAGCTTCATCGCGATGTTCCCGCCGCCGCCGGTGCCCGGACTCGGCCAGGCTGGCGGCTTCAAGTTGCAGATCCAGGACCGCAGGCAACAGGGCCACGAGGCGCTGAACGCGGCGCTGGGTGCCGTGATGGCCGAGGCCGGCAAGGAGCCGCGCCTGGTGGGTCTGTTCAGCGGCTACCAAACGGGCGTGCCGCAGCTCGCGCTGAACGTCGACCGCGAGAAGGCGCTGGCCATGGGCGTGCCGCTGGAGGCCATCTACCAGTCGCTGCAGGTCTACCTGGGCTCGCTCTACGTCAACGACTTCAACTTCCTTGGCCGCGCCTGGCAGGTCAACGTGCAGGCAGACGCGCCGTTCCGCGCCGACGCCACCGCGCTGGACCGGCTGTGGACGCGCAATGCGCAGGGGCAGATGGTGCCGCTGGCCGCGCTGGTGACGAGCCAGCCGGCGACCGGCCCCGACCCGGTGGGCCGCTACAACGGCTACGCGTCGGCCGACCTGTCGGGCATGCCGGCGCCGGGCGTGAGTTCGGGTGAGGCCGTGGCGGCGATGGAGCAGATCCTGGCCCGTGCGCTGCCGGACGGCTTCACCTACGAGTGGACCGACCTGACCTACCAGCAGATTCAGGAAGGGTCGAGCGGCCTGTGGGTGTTCCCGCTGGCCGTGGGACTGGCCTTCCTGATCCTGGCCGCGGCCTACGGCAGCTGGAGCCTGCCGCTGGCCGTGCTGGCCATCGTGCCGACGGTGATCCTGGGCGCGCTGGTTGGCGTGTGGCTGAGCGGGGGCGACAACAACCTGTTCACGCAGATCGGCCTGGTGGTGCTGGTGGGTCTGGCGACGAAGAACGCGATCCTGATCGTCGAGTTCGCTCGCCGGCGCCAGCAGGAAGGAACGTCGGCGGTCGACGCCGTGGTCGAGGCGGCGCGGCTGCGCCTGCGGCCGATCCTGATGACCTCGCTGGCCTTCGTGATGGGCGTGCTTCCCCTCGTCTTCGCCAGCGGGGCCGGCGCCGAGATGCGCCAGGCCGTCGGCGTGGCGGTCTTCGCCGGGATGCTGGCGGTCACCGTCGCCGGACTGGTCTTCACCCCGATGTTCTACGTGCTGCTCCAGCGGCGCCGCGCCCGGCGCGCGGCCGCGCTGGCCGTAGCGCAATGAGGAGATTCACATGATCAAGACAAGCTTGACCACGATCGCACTGGCCGTCCTGCTGGCGGCCTGCGGTACCGCAGCGCCGCTGGCCGTGCCGGCGCCGGAGCTGCCGGGGGCTTTTGCGCAAGGGCAGGGCATCGAAGTCGGCCGCGTGGCCCAGCCCGACTGGTGGAGCGTGTTCGCGGACCCGGCGCTCGATGCGCTCGTCCAGCGCGGCCTCGAGGCCAACCTGGACCTCCGGCAGGCCGCCGAGCGGGTGCAGCGCTCGCGCGCCCTGGCCGCAGGTGCACACGCCGATCGCGGACCGGGCGGCGGCGTGGCCGCCGGCGCGCGGGCTCAACAACTCGGCCGCTTCGAGGCGCCCGGGGCGACGCGTGACGAGCGCCGCAGCGACAGCGTGTCCGCTGCGACCAGCCTGTCCTGGGAAGTCGACCTGTTCGGCCGACTGCGCAGCGCGGCGCAGGCGGCCGATGCGCGCGCCCGGGCTGTCGAGGCCGATGCCGCCGCGATGCGGCTGGCCGTCGCTGCCGAGATCGCGCAGGCCTGGTTCAGCCTGAACGGCACGCGGGCGCAGATGCAGTTGGCGAGCAAGGTGGCGGATAACCGCCGCTCGACACTGGACCTCGTGCTGCGACGGGTCGCGGCCGGCTACGCGTCGCCGCTCGACGAGGCACGGGCGCGCGCCGAGCTCGCCGCGGCCGAGTCGGATCGGCCCGCCCTCGATGCAGCGCTGGCGGTGTCCAGCCATCGCTTGGCGGTGCTGCTCGGCGCGTCGCCCTCGGGCTACGAGGCGCCCTCAGCGGCACATCGGTCGCCGATGCCGGTGGCGCTTCGCCTGCCCGATCCTGCGCAGTGGGCGGCACAGCGCCCGGACCTGCAGGCCGCCGAGGCCCGTCTGCAGGCCTTGTCCCTGGACGTGGAGGCGGTGCGTGCCGAGTTCCTGCCGCGGCTGTCCATCTCCGGCGTGCTCGGCGTCGTAGCCGGCTCGGTCTCCGGGTTGGGTGCGGCCGGTGCCGCGTCGTGGTTCGTGGCGCCAAGCGTGTCCGTGCCGGTGTTCGACCACGCCCGTATCGACGCCCGGCTGCAGGCGACCCGGGCCGGTGAGCGCGAAGCCCTGCTGGCCTACCGGCAGCGTGTGCTGCTGGCAACAGAAGAGGTGGAGAGCACACTGGCCCAGGTGCGGCAGGGACAGCTGCGTCTGGCCTCCCTGCAGGAGCAGGCCCGGCAGGCCGTGGTCGCCGAGCAACTCGCGCGCAAGCGCTTCGAGGCCGGCGGCACCGACCTGCTGGAATTGCTTGACGCGCAGCGTTCCGCACAGCAGGCCGAGATCGGCTTGTCGGTGGCCCTGACAGGCCAGCAGCAGCAGGTGGTGGGCCTGCAGCGCGCGCTGGGCGCGCGCTTCTTGCCGGTGGATGGGGATGCGAAGCTAGCCTTCGGAAGCCGATCCTCGCCGAACTGAGGACGGCTGAGCCGTTGCCGTGCATTGACAAGCGGAACGTGGCCGACGGATTAACCCAGCTCACAACACCCCGTCCAAGGGGACGAAGTAGACTCTGCGCATGAATGTGTTCGCCCGAACGCTGCTGGTCTGGCTGGTTGTCCTTGCGCTTCCGCTGCAAGGGGCGGCGGCCGCCACCATGGCGTTCTGCGGCGCGGCCCACCACGGCGGCGGGACTGCGCTGGGTGCGGTGGGCCACCCGGCCTCTGGGCACTCGCATCACGGTGCTGCTGGCTCCGAACACCACGCCGATGACGACGTGTCGGCCAATGTCGTCTCCGACGACGCATCGTCCGCGTTGAAGGCTAGCCAGCCGGCCGATCAGACGTGCAGCGTCTGCGCTTCGTGCTGTTCGCTGGGTGCCATCCTGGCGACCGTGCCGGTGGTTCCTGCCGCCGATTCAGAGCCGACGGTGTTCACCACAGTCGTGCCCACCGTCGACGCGTTCGCCGCCGACGGCCCCGACCGCCCCCCTCGAATCGTTCTCGCGTAACTGGCCTGGGGCAGCCGCGCGCGCAGTGACGCGCGCCCGCTCGCCAGGTTCCGTTTCGTTCCCGCCGCTTCCGCGGCAGGGACGCCTGCAGACGTTCACGCGAGGATTCCATGGTCCCCACTCCATTGCACCGGTGCAGGCCGTGCGTGCTGCCGAGCCTGCTGCTCACGATGCTGCTTGCCGCGCAGGCACAGGCCCAGTCCCCCACCACACCTCGGCCCGATCCGCTGGATCCGAAGGCTCAGGTCCCGGCACTGCGCTACGAGTCGTCGTTCGAGCAGTTCCGACGCGCCGGCGACGACAAGCCCTTGGCCTGGCGCGAGGCCAATGACGCCGTGGCCCGCATCGGCGGCTGGCGGGTCTACGCGCGCGAGGCGCAACAACCCGATCCCGCCGCAGCGAACAAGCCGGCGGCACCTGCGCAGGCTCCAGCTCCATTGCCGGCGCCTGCGGCCCCGTCAACGCCGATGGGTCCTTCCGGCCACAAGCACTGAGAGGTCGCACGATGAGCCATGACATCCAAGATCTAGCCCCCTCAAGGCGCGGCGCTCGCGGCCTCCGGGTGCTGGCGCTTGTCACCAGCGCGGTGATGTTGGGAGGCTGCGCGAGCTTCAGCGCCGATGGTGGGTTCGGCGCGGTCGAGCGGACCACCAAGGAACGGACCGGCAAGGATCTGCAGTGGGCGCGCAGCGACGCCGAGCTGGACACCATCCACAAGCGCGTGGCAGAACTGCTGGCCAAGCCGCTCACGGTGGACGATGCCGTGCAGATCGCGCTGCTCAACAACCGCGGGCTGCAGGCCGACTTCTCGGAACTCGGCATCACCGAAGCGGAAGTCGTACAGGCCGGACGCCTGCCGAACCCGGGCTTCAGCTTCGGGCGCATGAGCCAGGGCGACGAGCGCGAGATCGAGCGCGGCCTGCACTTCAACCTGGCGCGCCTGGTCGCAATGCCGCTGGTCGGACGGATGGAGGCACGCCGTTTCGAGCAGGTGAAGGCTCGTGTGGCGATGAGCGTGCTGTCGCTGGCCGCCGACACGCGCAAGGCCTACTTCACCGCGCTTGCAGCGGAAGAGACCGTTCGCTACATGCGGCAGGTCAAGGAGGCGGCCGACGCCAGCGCCGAACTGGCCCGGCGGATGGAGCAGGTCGGCAACTTCAACAAGCTGCAGCGTGCCCGGGAGCAGTCGTTCTACGCCAACGCGGTGCTGCAGCTTGCGCGGGCAGAGCAGGCCCAGCGCTCGACGCGCGAGAGGCTGGTGCGCCTGCTCGGCGTCTGGGGTCCGCAGACTCAGTTCACCCTGCCCGAGCGCCTGCCGGACCTACCTGCATCGCCCAAGGAACTGCCCGACATCGAGCAGGTGGCGATGGCGCAGCGGCTGGACGTGCAGAGCGCCAAGCTGGCGGCGGAGCAGACCGCCAGCAACCTGGGCCTGACGCGGACCACCCGCTTCGTCAACGTGCTGGAACTCGGCCTGGTGCGCAACAGCTCTAACGAGGCGCCCACGCAGCGCGGCTGGGAGATCGGCTTCGAGCTCCCGCTCTTCGACTGGGGTGGCGCGCGCGTCGCACGCGCCGAGGCGGTGTACATGCAGACGCTGCATCGCGCTGCCGAGACCGCGATCAACGCGCGCTCCGAGGTGCGCGAGGCCTACACCGGCTACCGCACGGCCTACGACATCGCACGTCACCACCGTGACGAAATCGTGCCGCTGAATCAGCGCATCGCCGAGGAGAACGTGCTTCGCTACAACGGCATGTTGATCGGCGTGTTCGAACTGCTTGCCGATGCGCGCACGCAGATCGCCAGCGTCAACGCCGCCATCGAAGCGCTGCGCGATTTCTGGATCGCGCAGGCAGACCTCGACATGGCCCTCATCGGCAAGCCCAGCCTCGCGGCTGCTGCCGGCCCCGCGATGGCGGCCGAAGCCGCCGGGGCAGGCCACTGAACATGAAGGACTCTCACATGCTCTCTCGACGCAAGATGCTCGGCGGCGCCGGCGCCATCACCGCGGCCGCGGCCGCCGCCGCCGTCAGCAAGGTGGCGATGGCGGCGCTGCCCGAGCCCGTCATCCAGACCAAGCCCGATACCATGCCGCCGCTGGTGCCGAACACAGGGCGCCCCTACAACCCCGTCGTCACGCTCAACGGCTGGACGCTGCCCTGGCGCATGAACCAGGGCGTGAAGGAGTTCCACCTCGTCGCCGAGCCGGTGGTGCGCGAGATGGCGCCCGGCTTCAAGGCGCACCTGTGGGGCTACAACGGGCAGAGCCCCGGGCCGACGATCGAGGTGGTGGAAGGCGACCGTGTTCGCATCTTCGTCACGAACAAGCTTGGCGAGCTGACCAGCATCCACTGGCACGGTCAGCGCCTGCCCAACGGCATGGATGGAGTGACTGGGCTGAACCAGCCCGGCATTCCGCCCGGGAAGACCTACGTCTACGAGTTCGTGGCGCGCCGCCCCGGCACCTTCATGTACCACCCGCACGCCGACGAGATGGTGCAGATGGCGATGGGATGATGGGCTTCTGGATCACCCACCCGAAGAACAAGCACCCGCTGATCGACGAGGTCGACCGCGACTTCTGCTTCCTGCTGAACGCCTACGACATCGAGCCGGGCAGCGCCACGCCGAAGATCATGACCATGCTCGACTTCAACCTGTGGAGTTGGAACAGCCGCATTTTCCCGGGCATCGACCCGCTGGTGGTGCGCCACATGGACAAGGTGCGCATCCGCGTCGGCAACCTGACGATGACCAACCACCCGATCCACCTGCACGGTCACGAGTTCCTGATCACGGGCACCGATGGCGGCCCGACACCCAAGAGCACACGCCAGTACGAGGTGACGGCCGACATCGCGGTGGGCAGATGCGGCAGTTGGACTTCCTGGCCGACGAGGAAGGCGACTGGGCCTTCCACTGCCACAAGAGCCACCACACGATGAACGCGATGGGCCACAACGTGCCGACCATGATCGGCGTGGACCACCGCGGCGTGGCCAAGCAGATCACGAAGCTGATCCCCGACTACATGGTCATGGGCGAGCGCGGCATGAAGGACATGACCGAGATGGAGATGCCGCTGCCCGACAACACGGCCGCCATGATGACCGGCACCGGCCCGTTCGGTGCTGTCGGCATGGGCGGCATGTTCAGCGTTGTGAAGGTGCGCAAGGGCCAGAAGCGAGGCGACTACACCGACCCGGGCTGGTACCAGCACCCGCCGGGGACCGTGGCCTATGAGTTCACGGGCGCGCTGCCCGACCCGGCGCGCTTCAAGGCCGACGCCAGCCCGGGGGCCGGCTCCATGCCGTCGATGGCCAAGCCCGCCCAGGACATCGAGGTCAAGGTGCGCAAGCCTGCAGGCGGCCACTCGGGCCACTGACCATCACCGACCCAGGAGAACTGCATGAACGAAGCAACGACGACCAAGGGTGGCCGCCGCGCCGCCATCACGCGCCTCGCGGCCACCGCCGCGGCTTTGGCGGTACCGCTGCTGGCCTCCCGCGCGCAGGCCCACACCGACAAGCCGCACGCTCCCAAGTCAGGCCCGGTGGTCAAGGAACAGAAGGACTGGGGCATTGCCGGCGACGCCAAACGCGCCAAGCGCAGCATTGCGGTGGGCATGGGCGACAACATGCGCTTCACGCCCCAGCGCATCGAGGTGCGGCAGGGCGAGACCGTCAAGTTCGTCGTCCGCAACGACGGCACGCAGTTGCACGAGTTCGTCATCGGCACCAAGGCCGAGAACGCCAAGCATGCCGAGATGATGGTGAAGTTCCCGAACATGGAACACGACGAGCCGTACATGGCGCATGTGCCACCCGGCAAGTCCGGCGAGATCGTCTGGACCTTCAACCGCGCCGGCGAGTTCGAGTTCGCCTGCCTGATCGCCGGTCACTACCAGGGCGGGATGGTGGGCACGATCGTCGTTGCACCGGCGCGCAAGGCATGAAGCGCCGTCGCGCAATCGCGTCCCTGCTCGGCGCTGGCGGACTGCTGGCGATCCCGGCGGTGCTGCAAGCACAGGGCCAGGCGCAAGCTCAGGCCGTGTGGGTCGAGGTCTGGAAGAGTCCGACCTGCGGCTGCTGCAAGGACTGGATCACGCACCTCGAGGCCAGCGGCTTCCGCGTCAAGGTCAACGACACAGGCAACACCGCGGCCCGTGCGCGGTTGAACGTGCCCATGAAGCTCGGCTCGTGCCACACGGCGCTGGTGGGCCGGTACGCCATCGAGGGGCACGTACCAGCAGCCGACATCCGCCGGCTGCTGAAGGAGCGGCCCGAGGCGATCGGCCTGGCCGTACCGGGCATGCCGGTCGGCTCCCCGGGCATGGACGGCCCCGCTTTCGACAACTTGCAGGACCCCTACGACGTGCTGCTCATCGCCAAGGATGGCAGCACGCAGATGTTCAACAGCTACTTCAAACAAAAGGAACGTTCATGAAGCTCCAAGCAACTCTCCGGCGCACCCCCGGCCTCGTATTGCTCCTCTCCGCCGCTGCCCTGGCGCCGGCCTGGGCTACCAGCCACCAGGGTGGTCACAGTGCGCATGGCGATCATGGCAAGCCGACCGCGCAGGCAGCCGTCGGCGACATGACGGACGGCGAAGTGCGCAAGGTCGACAAGGAGGGCGGCAAGCTGACCCTCAAGCACGCCGACATCAAGAGCCTGGACATGCCGGCGATGACGATGGTGTTCGCCGTCAAGGACAAGGCGATGCTCGACAAGCTGAAGGCCGGCGACAAGATCAGGTTCAAGGCCATCAACGATGCGGGCAAGTACACCGTCACAGAGATGCAGATGGCACAGTAGCCCGTGGTGGGCCCGCCCGCGATGGACCGGGCCCCCATCTCTGCGACCCTTGGACGGTCGGTTTGACAGGCCTTAGACCCCAAGACATGAACATCAAGAACATCCGAACCTGCGGCATGCTGGCCGCGGTGGCACTGTGCGGCGCGGCCTCTGCTTCCAACCACATCGTTGACATCACGTGGTCGCCCGACGGCCGCTTTGCGCACAAGGCGCAGGTGGCCGCGGGCAAGTTCGTCGAGGTCTGCGGCAAGCTGGCGTCGGGGGACGGCGTGCGCTGGAGCTTCACGGCCGCGGCACCTGTCGACTTCAACATCCACTACCACGTCGGCAAGGATGCCGTGTTCCCGGCCAAGCAGTCGCAGGTCGCCATTGGCCGCGACACGCTGAACGTCACGGTGACACAGGACTACTGCTGGATGTGGACGAACAAGGGCAGTGCACCGGTGAACCTGACGGTCGAACTGGCGCGCTGATTGCAGCCGCGCTCACCAGGCCGGCCGCGGTGCCCGTCAGCTGGCCCGGCGACGCGCCCGCCCTGGTTGCAGTCCCGCCGTCTTGCCGGACGCGTGGCGCGGCGCGGCCGTCGGGGCGCCTGCTTCGTGGGCGAGCGTGTCGATGATGGGGCAGTCGGGCCGGTCGTCCCCGTGGCAGCAGTGCACGAGGTGCTCGAGCGTGGCTTCATCGCGTGCAGTTCCTTGAGCTTCTCATCGAGTTCCTGGATGTGCGCCTGCGCCAGGGCGCGCACCTGTCGGCTCGGGCGCTTGCGGTCTTGCCACAGACCGAGCAGTTCGCGAATCTGCTCGATGGAGAAGCCCAGGTCGCGCGACTGGCGGACAAAGCGCAGCGTGCTGACGTCCTTGGCGGTGTACTGCCGGTAGCCCGACTCGGTGCGCAGGGCCTCGGGGAAGAGGCCGACGCTTTCGTAGTGGCGGATCATCTTCGCCGACACGCCGGAAGCTTTCGCGGCTTCGCCGATGTTCATGCTCATCGTTGTTCTCCGAAGGCTGCCACTGGTGAGGGCCGAACTGTCGGCTTTGTTGCACGTCCGTCGGCCACGCCGCGCCAGCGGCGCAGCGTCAGGGCGTTCAGCACCACGCTGACGCTGCTGAAGGCCATCGCGGCACCGGCGATGACCGGGTTCAGCAGTCCGAAAGCCGCCAGCGGAATGCCCAGCACGTTGTAGCCGAAAGCCCAGAAGAGGCCTTGCTTGATCTTCGAGTAGGTGCGGCGCGAGATGTCCAGCGAGTCGGCCACCAGCTGCGGGTCGCCGCGCATCAGCGTGATGCCGGCGGTCTCGGTCGCCACGTCGGCGCCTCCCGCCATCGCGTACGACACGGAGGCAGCGGCCAGCGCCGGGCCGTCATTGAGGCCGTCGCCGACGAAGGCGACGATCTCGCCGGCATCGCGCAGTTCCTTCACGATGGCCGCCTTGTCGCCCGGCAGGATCTCGGCACGAACATCGTCGATGCCCAGTTCCTTCGCGACGGCCTCGGCCGCGCCGCGGTTGTCGCCGGTCAGCATCACGGTGCGGATGCCGAGCTGGTGCAGCCTGGACACGGCTTCCGTCGCCGCAAGCTTGACCGTGTCGCCGAAGGCCAGCAGGCCCAGCAGACGCTGCTGGCCGGCATCGGACCGCACCAGCCACGACACGGTCCTGCCTTGTCGTTCGAGGCGCTGCGCTTCGCCGTGCAAGGGTCCTTCCTCGAGGCCGAGCTCGCGCAGCAGGCGCGTGCTTCCCAGGGCCAGCGTCTGACCGCGCACGACGCCCTGCACGCCGCGCCCCGGCAAGGCCTGGCTGTCGTGCGCCTCGGGCACGGGCAGTCGCTCGTGGCGAATCTGGCCCAGCACGGCGACGGCCAGCGGGTGGCTGCTCGTCTTCTGCAGCGCTGCAGCCAGGCGCAGCACCTCGTCCCGGGCCATGCCCTCCGCCGCCACGACGGCGGCCAGCGACGGCTTGCCCTCGGTGAGCGTGCCGGTCTTGTCGAACGCGACGACGGTCACCGCGTGCGCCACTTCCAGCGCCTCGGCGTCCTTGATCAGGATGCCGTGGCGCGCGGCCACCCCCGTGCCGGCCATGATGGCCGTGGGCGTGGCCAGGCCGAGCGCACAGGGACAGGCGATGACCAGCACGGCCACGGCGTTGATGAGCGCCTGTTCCCAGTCACCGGTGAAGCCGACCCAGCCCAGGAAGGTCAGTAGCGCGATGCCCAGCACCACGGGCACGAAGACCGCGCTGACGCGGTCGACGATGCGCTGGATCGGTGCCTTCGCGGCCTGGGCCGATTCGACCATGCGGATGATGCGGGCCAGCGTCGTCTCGGCGCCGATGGCCGTGGTGCGGACGGTGAGGGCGCCTTCGGCATTGATGGCACCGCCGGTCACCTTGTCGCCCACGCCCTTGGCCACCGGCAGGCTCTCGCCGGTGATCAGCGACTCGTCGATGTGGCTGCGGCCTTCGACGATGTCGCCGTCGACCGCCACGCGGTCACCGGGGCGAACGACGACGAGATCGCCGACGACGACGTGCTCCACCGGGAGGTCCACCTCGCGGTCGCCGCGGCGCACGCGCGCGGTGGTCGGGCGTAGAGCGTTCAGCGCGCGGATCGCGTCGGCGGTCTGGCGCTTGGCGCGCTGTTCGAGCCACTTGCCCAGCAGCACCAGCGTGATGACGGCCGCCGACGCCTCGAAGTACAGGTGGGGCATGCCATGCGCGGCATGCTCGAAGAGCAGGTAGACCGACAGCCCATAGGCCGCCGAGGTGCCCAGCGCCACCAGCAGGTCCATGTTGCCGGTCTTGGCGAGCGCAGCCTTCCAGCCGGCGCGGTAGAAGCGCCCGCCGAGCCAGAACTGCACCGGCGTCGCCAAGGCCAGCTGCACCCAGCCGTCCAGCATCCATTCGATGCCGAATAACTGAAGCAGCATCGGCAGCACCAGCGGGAGCGTCAGCGCACCGCTCAAGGCGACCGGCCACCACGCCGGCAGACGTGCTGCCGGTTGGGGCTTCGTTTCCTGAAGATCCTTGGCGGAGTAGCCGGCCTTCTCGATGGCGGCCTTCAGCGCGGTGACCGGCACCGTCGACAGCGCCCGGATGCTGGCCTTCTCGGTGGCGAGGTTGACCATGGCGCCTTCGACCCCGGGCACCTTGAGCAGGGCCTTCTCGACGCGGGCGACGCACGAGGCGCATGTCATGCCCTCGACCTGCAGCGTGGTCTCGGTCGTCGCGACCTCGTAGCCGGCCTTGCGCACGGCAGCGGTCAGCGTGTCCGCGGTCACCCCGGAATCGGCACTTACCGAGGCCTGTTCCGTCGCCAGATTGACGCTGGCCTGCTGAACGCCGGGCACCGCCTTGAGTGACTTCTCGACGCGCATGACGCAGGAGGCGCAGGTCATGCCAGTGACCTGCAGCTTGATCTCGGAGAATGCGGCGGTGCTCATGGTGATCTCGGGCGGTTGTTCGATGGTGCGCATCGTCAAGGTTCTGACGATGGCAAGGTCAACCGCCGTCGAGCAATTCTGCCCACCGTGATTGTGGATTCACGGAGAGATTCGCTTGACCTTCCCACACTGGGAAGGCCGAGAGTCGGGCGGTCAACCACCCTCGGAGAGAGCCATGATTGCCTTCCAAGTCAACGACATGACCTGTGGCCACTGCGTCAGCACCATCACCAAGGCGCTGAAGGCACGGACAAGGATGCCAAGGTCCAGATCGACCTGGCGACGCACCGGGTGCAGGTGGAGCCGGTCTCGGCCGATGCCGCGAAGCTCGAGGAAGCCATCAAGGACGCCGGCTACACGCCCGTACCCGTTGCAGCGGTGGGCCTTTAGGCTTCGGAGCCCGCACGTGGATCGTGTTGCCGGCATTGGGACCTGAGCGATGCCCGTGAGGCGGAAGTACAGGACAGTGGCGCTCGGCGTCGGCGCTGTTGCCGTGACGGTCATCGTCGCCTATGTCCTCTGGGGCGCCGGCGGACCTGCGGAGCCGGTCTATCGCCTGCGTCCCGACGACATCCGGCTCACGGCGATGGGGCAGCGCGTCTACTCGGCGCAGTGCGCGGCCTGCCACGGCGCGAGGCTGGAAGGGCAGGCGAACTGGCGCGAGCGCGGGCTGGACGGCAAGCTGCCGGCTCCACCCCACGACGCGAGCGGGCACACCTGGCATCACGACGACGAACTGCTGTTCCGCATCACCAAGCATGGCGTGGCCAAGGCCGCGAACCTGAAGGACTACGCCTCGGCGATGCCGGCCTACGATGGCGTGCTCAGTGACGAGGAGATCGTCGCCGCGCTCTCGTGGATCAAGTCGCAGTGGCCCGCGCAGATTCGCTCGCGTCACGACGACCTCAACCGCGCGAACGGTCGTTGAGCCGTGTGGCGCCTTGACTTCCTTCGCCGGGCGATCCGCCGGACCGTCGACGCGGTGACCGAGGCCCCGGAGTTCAACGTGGTCCTCTTTGCGCTGCCGCTCAACTTCGCGTGGGAGATCCTGCAGGCGCCCTTGTATGCAGGCATGGCGGACACGCCGCACGCGCTGGTGACGAGGGCGTGCCTGCAGGCCACGTTCGGCGACGCAGTGATCATGCTGCTGGCCCACGGCACCGTCGCCGCCATCGCACGCAGCCGCCGCTGGATCGTTGCGCCACGCGGATGGCAACTGGCCTTGTTCGTATCGATCGGCGTTTCGATCACCGCAGCCATCGAGTGGCTGGCGACGCGCGGGTACTGGAGCGCGCAGTGGACCTACCTGCCGACGATGCCGCTGGTGCCCGGTGCAGGCATCGGCCTGGCGCCGCTGCTGCAGTGGGTCGTGTTGCCGCTGCTGACCGTGTGGCTCGTGCGGCGGCAACTGGCCCGGCGTCCGTAAGCCCTTCCCAGGCACCGACCGCTTCACGCAGGCGGTCGTGATGCATCTCATCGGTGGGTACGCTGGCGCACAGCCGGCGCCGGCCGAAGCCGTGATGCTCGGAAGTTGAAAAGCTGTGGCCTTTCAGGAATGCGATATGCCTGTCGGCTGTCAGGGGTCCGCCTGCCTTGCCATGGCGCACCGACCATTCGACATCACTCCAGGAGGCATCGATGAACTTCAAGACCTTTAGCCCCTTCAAGTCCGTGTGCCTGGTGCCGCTGACAGCACTCTGGCTCGCATCCACGCCGGCGCAAGCCCAGACGGCGCCTGCGATGGCCCCCGTCCGCCAGCGCACCCATGGCACCGATGCACAAGGGCACCGCCGGACCGCATGACATGAAGGCGTCCATGATGATGGGCATGGACGGGATGCAGAAGATGCCGATGTCAGGCGACACCGACAAGGACTTCGCGATGATGATGAAGCTGCACCATCAGCAGGCTCTGAATATGGCCGAGCTGGAACTGGCGAATGGCAAGTCCGCAGAGATGAAGGCCATGGCCAGACAGATCATCGCGGCGCAGAAGAAGGAGATCGCGCAGTTCGACAAGTGGCTCGCCAAGCAGAAGTGAGGCGTGACGGTGGATGGTCCTGGATGGATCGCGGGCGGCACCTTGCACGGCATGGATGGAGTGCCTCTCGCCCCGGACTGCGACGCGCTCAGGCCTCGGGCGCGATGTCGATGACGACCTTGCCGACATGCCGTGCCGCGGCCAGGTACTCGTAGGCTGCTGCGGCCTGGTCGAAGCCGAAACGGCGATCGATCAGGGGACGAATGCCCGAGCGCTCGACGAAGCGGACCAGCTCCTCGGCCATCGTGCGGCTGCCGACCAGGATGCCGCGCAGGCGCAGGGCGCCATCGATGAGGGCGTCGGCATCGAGTGCGCCGCCCCAGCCGGAGGTGCCGCCCACCACGGCGAGCGTGCCTTCCGGACGCAACGCGGCCATGGATTGTCCCAGCGTGTCGCGCCCCGACGTCTCGAGCACCAGGTCCACGCCCCGCCCGCCGGTCAGTTCCCGGACTCGGGCGGCCCACTGGGGCTGCGCGCGGTAGTTGATCGTGTCGTCGGCGCCCAGGCGGCGGGCGATGTCCAGCTTGTGGTTTTCGGACGACGTGATCAGCACCCGCAGGCCGGCCGCCTTGGCCAGCTGCAGGGCCCAGATCGATACCCCGCCGGTGCCGAGCAGCAGCACCGTGCTGCCCGGCTTGAGCGCACCGGCGACGAACAGGGCGTTCCAGGCGACGACGCCCGCACAGGACAGGGTGCTGGCTTCGGCGAAGCTGAGTGACGCCGGCACTGCCACTAAAGCGTGCGCGGGCAGCACCACGTTTTCTGCCAGCATGCCCGGCCCGCGCGCGCCGAGCGAACCGGCGGTCTTGTCGGGGGTGACGGCGCCGTCGATCCAGTTCGGGAAGAAGCTTCCCATGACCCGGTCGCCTGCCCGCCATTGCGAGACGGCCGCGCCGACTTCCAGCACCACGCCCGCACCGTCGGAACAAGGCGTGATGGCGGGCGAGCCTTCGGTACCACCCCGCGCGATCTCGAGGTCGCGGTAGTTCAGCGACACGGCATGCATGCCGATGCGAACCTCGTGCGGCTGAAGCGGCAGCGCTGGAATCTCGACACGTTCCAGGCCCTTGATGCCTTGTCCCCGATGAAGTCGATAGGCGTGCATGGCGTTCTTTCGAAGTGGAAGGGGAACTGCCGACGGCGTTCCGATCGATCAAAGTCTATGAGGACAGGAGTTCCTCTTTGAGGTATGTTGGGAGCCAGTGTGTAGAGCCGGAGGCGCCAATTGAGTGCTCTCGAAACGGAAGAACGTCTCAAGGGCATCGCGACCTTCGTGCAGGCCGTCGAGGCCGGCAGCTTTGCGCTGGCGGCGGCCCGGCTGCGGCAGACGCGATCGGCCGTGGGCAAGAGCATCGCGCGGTTGGAGCAGCGCCTGGGCACGCGCCTCTTCAACCGCACCACCCGTCGCCAGAGCCTGACCGAGAACGGGCAGGCCTTCTTCGAGCGCTGCAAGCGGGCGCTGGCCGAGATCGAGGCCGCCGAGGCCGCGCTCGATGCCTCGGGCCGCGACCTGATCGGTCGGCTGCGCGTCAGCGCGCCGCTGCTGCTCGGGCGCGAGATGGTGGCCCCGCTGTTGTCGCGGCTGGTGGCACTGCATCCGCGGCTGGAACTCGAGGTGGCGCTGTCCGACCGCGTGGTCGATCTGCTGGAGGAAGGCTTCGACCTCGGCGTGCGCCTCGGCACGCTGCGCGACAGCGCCACGCTGGCGGCGCGGCGCCTGGGCAGCTTCGACTTCGTGATCTGTGCGGCACCCGCCTACCTGGGCCGCCGAGGCGTTCCGGTGAGCGCCGACGACTTCCGGCATCACACCGCCATCGTCTACGCCAGCAGCGGGCCCGAAGCGCCCTGGCTGGCCGCCGACGCCGACGGCCGCGAGCAGGAACTCCTGGTGCAGCGCCGCCTGCGCTTCGACGACGTCCAGGCGATCGCCGATGCGGCACTTGCTGGCGCCGGCCTGGCGCGGCTGCCGCGCTGGCTGGCTGCGCCCCACGTCGCGGTGGGTAACCTGAAGTTCATTGGCGACGGGCGCCACGCCCACGCCGTGGCGGTGCACGCCGTGTGGCCGCAGACCCGGCATCTGCCGATGAAAACGCGCGCCGCCATCGACCTGCTCGCCAGCGAGATTCCCGGCATGCTGTCCGACGGCCCCCGCTTCAAAGCCATCGGCGAGATCGCTTGATTGGTGCCTCGGCGGCGCCTGAGTTGTTCTTCAATGAACCCAATGAGGACTTCGCGTCCGCCTAGAGTGGCTTAGCCATCAAGGAGCATCGATGAAAGTCCAGAAGATTGCCGCGTTCTCCGATGGCGACGTGGGCGGCAACCCGGCCGGCGTCGCAATCTGCGAGGTCTTTCCCGAGGCGGCCAACATGCAGGGCATCGCCGCGCAGGTGGGGTTCTCGGAGACGGCCTTCGCGGTGCCGAGCGGCCCCCGCTGGCGGGTGCGCTACTTCTCGCCGGAGTCGGAGGTGCCGTTCTGCGGCCACGCCACGATCGCCCTGGGCGCAGCACTGGCGCTGCGCCACGGCGACGGGGTCTTCGCACTGACGCTCAACAACGCCGAGATCACCGTGGAGGGTCGTCGCAGCGGCGACCGCGTGGCGGCCGCGCTGCAATCGCCGCCCACCCGCAGCCGGCCGGCGGCGCCTGCGGTCGTGGACGAAGCCCTGGCCCTGTTCGGCTACACGCAGGGCGATCTCGACCCGCGCATCCCACCCGCCGTTGCGCACGGCGGGGCCGACCACCTGGTGCTCGCGCTCCGTTCGCGCGCTGCGCTCGCTGCGATGAAGTACGACCTCGACGCGGGGCGCCGCCTGATGAACCGGGAGGGCTGGGTCACGATCCTGCTGGCCCACGCGGAGACCGCGCAACGCTTCCACACGCGCAATCCGTTTGCCTCCGGCGGCGTCTACGAAGACCCGGCCACGGGCGCGGCCACCGCTGCGTTCGCGGGCTACCTGCGCGACATCGCATGGCCCCACCAGGGCGCGATCGACATCGTGCAGGGTGAGGACATGGGCGTGCCCTCCCGCCTGCGCGCCGAGATACCGCCGGAGCCCGGCAGCTCGATCCGTGTCTCGGGTACCGCGAGACTCATGGAGTCGTGATCGGAAGAGTTCTGGGGGCTTGACCTTGCCACGATGACAAGGTTGACACTCTTTTCCAGGCGCAACACCCACATCACGGAGGATCCATGGCACGACTCATGAACATCGGTGAAGCCGCAGAGGCGGCAGGCGTCTCGGCGAAGATGATCAGGCACTACGAGCAGATCGGCCTGGTCCCGGCGGCCGCCCGCACGGACTCGGGCTACCGCCAGTACAGCGAGCGCGACGTCTCCATCCTTCGATTCATCCGCCAGTCGCGGCAGCTGGGCTTCTCCATGGAGCAGATCGCCAACCTGCTGGGCCTGTGGAGCGACGACCGTCGCGCCAGCCGCGAGGTGAAGGCCCTGGCCCAGGGACACCTCGATGCGATCGAAGAGAAGATGCGCGAGATGGCCGAGATGCAGCGCGCCCTGAAGCGGCTCGTGACCTCGTGCCACGGCGACGACGATCCGCACTGCGCGATCCTCGACGAGCTGGCGGTCCGCAGCACCGAGGCTCCCGCGCCGGGTGCGGTGGGCGGGCAGCCGCTGCGCAAGTCCACGGCCAGGGCGGCGCACCCGGCACGGCCGCAGGCTTCCGCCTCGGCCCCGCTGGACTTGATGGCGTGGACGCGCAACATCCACGCCAGCTCGGGTCATCACTGACCTGGTCGAGCGCGAGTCCTGAAGCTGCGACTGCTCGCTTCATGTCACAGCTGCCGAACCCGGTGTGTCTAAGGAGATAGGGCCGCATCCGCAGTCCTGTTTCGTTCCATCCCAAGGAGACACCATGGACCGCACTGCTCTCATCACCGCGCAGCCCTTCGACGTGAAGATCCTCGCCAACGGCCGGGACATCAGCGACAAGTCACCGGTCGTCCAGGTTCGGTACCACGCCGACGGCAGCGGCTCGCGCACCTTGCGCGACGGCAGCGTCGTCGCCGGGCGATGGCAGTTCCTCAACCCGCAGCAGACCCAGATCCAGGTCGACGGTCCGGAGGGCGCTTCACGCTGGGTGGTGGTCGAACTGAACGACCGGGTCTACCGCAAGGTCGACATCGACACCGGCGTGGAGTTCGTGCACCTGCCCCAGGGCCGGTGACGGGGGCGGGCGATGAAGATCGAAGTCGAGGCGGCTCTCGTCCTGCGCGCCCAGGGCGGGGAACTGCTGGCACTGGAAGCGGTGCTGCGCCAGATCCAGACGCCCGTCTACAACCTCGCGGTGCGAATGCTCGGGCGCCGCGACGACGCACAGGACGCTACGCAGGAGATCCTGCTCAAGGTCACGACGCACCTCGGTGGCTGGCGCGGCGAGAGCGCCTTCGGGACCTGGGTCTACAGCATCGCCGGCAACCATCTGATCAATGCGCGCAGCCGCTCGCCGCACCGGCACGAACTCAGCTTCGAAGAGCTGGGCGAGCAGCTGGACCGCGGACTGGAGTACGCCGAGCGCATCGGCTTCGGCGAGCGGGCTCTGACGCCCGAGGACAAGCTCGAGGCTCGGCGCACGGCGCTGTCTTGCACCCAGGCCATGCTGACCTGCCTGGACGCGCCGGGCCGGCTCGCCTACGTGCTGGACGAGATCTTCGGCCTGGAGTCCCCGGCCGCGGCCGAGGTGCAGGGCATCACGCCGGCCGCTCACCGGCAGCGGCTGGCCCGTGCACGCCAGGCCGTGCACGGCTTCATGGCAGAGCGCTGCGGCCTCGTGAGAGCGGACGCGCCGTGCCGCTGCGTGCGGCAAACCCCCGGCAAGCGCGCCGCCGCGGCCCGGGGTCGCACCGTGCCAGGCCTGACGGTCGACCCCTCAGAGCTCGACGCAGCGAGCCAGGCGCTCCAGGAGCTCACGGCGCTGGGCGATGCCGCGGCACTGTTGCGCGGTGCCCCGGAATACCGGGCGCCCGATGCGATGCTTCAAGGCATCCGCCTCGTCGTTGCCCAAAGCGGGATGCTGCGGCAATGAGCGCGCTGCCGTTCGCGTTGCCCTTCGCCATCGAGCCCGAGCCGCTGGCGCTGCGCCTGGCCGCCTTTCACGGCCGGCCGGAAATCGTCTGGCTCGGCCTGGCAGGTCGGTTCGAGGGCGACGGCATGGCCGTGGTGCGCTTCGAGCGCCTCACGCCCGGCCACCTCGGCGGTGCCGGTACCGCTGCGCTGAACGGTGGAATGATCGCCTCCGGCTTCGATGCGGCCTGCGTTCTCGCTGCACTGGGTCACGTCGACACCGAGGTGGTCGCGACCCTCACGCTGCAGGTCCAGTACCTGCGCCGCGCCATGGCCTCGCCGTCGCTGATCTTCCGCGCCAGCGCCACGAAGGCGGCGCGCAGCGTGGTCTTCGTGCACGCGGTGCTGGAAGACCCGTCGCGAGGCAGCGAGCCCCTCGCGGTCGCGCAGGCCACGCTGGCCCCGGTACGGGCGCGGTCAACGCGGCCGCACGGGGAGGTTGTCGGCCGGCCGGCCGAGGCCCTCTCGCCTCTGCCAGTCTGATCAGGCGACCGCCGCCGCCGCGATCGCGGCGTCGATGCGGCGCGACAGCGCAGACCCGCGGGCAAGCAGGAAGCCTTGCAGCCGCTCGCCATAGGTCGGCGACACCGCCTCGACCACCGAAGGCCGCACGGCCAGCGCCTCGCGCCAGCGCTGCACTTTCGGGACTCCGGTCGAGAAGCCGAAGTCGCTGATCCGGTCGAAGGTGTCGAAGTAGCGGAACGCCGGCGCGAAGGCCGCGTCGACCATGCCGAAGGCAGGGCCCGCGAAGTAGGGCCCGTCGCCGAGCTCGGCTTCGAGCTGCGTGAAGCGCGCCTGGATGTCGGTGGCACGCGCCTTCAGCGCGGCCTCGTCCGGGGCGTTGTAGAAGGCGCCGATCGCGTTCAGCAGCGCCGAGCCGAACTCCATCCACGCGCGGTGCTGCGCACGCTGCACCGCGTCCTGCGGGTGCAGGCGGGGCAGCGCGGTGTCCTCGAGGTACTCGCAGATGACGGCGGACTCGAAGATCGGCGCACCGTCCACCAGCAGCACCGGCGTCTTGCCCAGCGGCGAGACCGCGAGGAACCAGCCCGGCTTGTTCGCCAGGTCGATGTCGCGTCGCTCGAAGGGCAGGCCCTTCTCGGCCAGCACGATGGCC
Organism: Methylibium sp. T29-B; assembly: GCF_000576225.1. Classification (NCBI taxonomy): domain Bacteria; kingdom Pseudomonadati; phylum Pseudomonadota; class Betaproteobacteria; order Burkholderiales; family Sphaerotilaceae; genus Methylibium; species Methylibium sp. T29-B. Next base: position 45,284 of record NZ_AZSN01000002.1, read on the forward strand.
GCCCGCTGCACATAGGGGCAGAGGGCGTGCGACACCAGCACCAGGCTTGCGTTTCGTGACGGCCCGCTCACTTGGTCAGTCCTTCGGCCGCCAGCGCGGCCTGCACCTGCGGCCGTTGCGAGACCCGGTCGAGATAGGCCCGAAGGTTCGGGTACGCCGTCAGCGGCATGGCCAGGAAATTGGCCCAGTTGACGATGGTGAAGGCGTAGGCATCGGCGACGCTGAACTCACCTGCGAGGAACGCCTGCTGCGACAACAAGCGGTCGAGTTCGGCAAAACGCTCGGCGAGCTTGTCCTTGACCGCACGGCGGGTCGAATCGGCGGTCTCCTTGTGCCACAGCCAGGGGCTGAAGACCTTGTGCAGTTCGGTGCTGACGAAGGTCAGCCACTCGACAACCATCAGACGACGGGCTGAGCCTGCCGCGCCGATCAACGCCTGCGCGGGATCGAGGTCCGCGACGTACTGCAGCAGCGACGCCACCTCGGTGTGGCGCGAGCCGTCGTCGAACTCCAGCAGGGGCACGTAGCCGCGCGGGGAGATGTCGAAGTAGTTGGTGCCGTCTGCAGTGACGTGCCGGGCGAGGTCGACGGCGACGCCGTCGAACGGGGCGCCGACCTCGCGCAAGGCGATGTGGACGGCCAGCGAGCAGGCGCCGGGTGCGTAGTAGAGCTTCATGGATCGTTCTCCAGGTTGGGTTGTGATGTGCGTGGATGCAATGGACGAGACAGGGTCATGCGGAACGGAAGCGGGGCACCAACAGCGGGCTTCGCTTGATCGCGGCGGCACCGTCCCCCAGCAGCCACAGCGCGATGGACGCGGCAATCAGGAACACCGGGTACTCCCAGCCGCCGCCGCTGCTGGTGTGGACCCATCCGTTGGGCAGGTGCACCCAGGCGGCCACAGCCATCACCGGCACCAGCGCCAGAGCCGCCTGCCGCGCATAGAGGCCCAGCAGCAGGGCGATGCCGCCCAGCAGTTCGGCGGCGAACACAGGGTAGGCCAGCACGCCGGCGAAGCCGATGCTCGCGAAGTACTGCGCCGTGCCCGGCAGGGTGAAGACGAGCAGCTTGAGCAGCGCGTGGGCGATCCACATCAGGCCCAGGCTGACGCGCAGGACCGTGATGCCGAGCTGGGTGGAGGAAGGAAGGGTTTGCATGGCGGAACTCCGATCGGGTGGTGAAGACCTTCACTGTAGGATTGCGAAGAAGCAAGCAGAATAGTTGGAGAAGCAAACGATGATTGCAGCGACGCAATACCAGATGAGTCCCAGCGACCTCGACGTCGTTCTCGCGCTGGCGCGTGGTGGAACGCTCGCGACGGCGGGCGAGCGGCTCGGGGTGGACGCGTCCACGGTGTTCCGTTCGCTGCAGCGCATCGAGCGCGGTCTGGGCCGGCCCTTGTTCGAGCGCACCCGCTCGGGCTATCTCGCCACCGAGCTGGCCACCCAGCTGGCGGGGCATGCCGAGCAGTTGGAGGCGGCGCTGGACGCGGCACGGGCCTGCGTCGAGTCGGCGCCCGCGCAGATCTCCGGCAGCGTGCGCATCACGACGACCGACACCATCCTGCACGGCCTGATCGCACCGGCGCTGAAGTCGCTGCAGGCGCAGCACCCCCTGCTGAGCTACGAGCTCCACACGGGCAACGAGCTGGCCAGCCTGACCCGCCGCGACGCCGACATCGCCGTCCGGGCCACGAAGCGGCCGCCACAGCACCTCGTGGGCAAGCGCATCGGGCCGATCCGTGTGGCGCTGTATGCGGCCGCGAAGGGCAGGGTGCGCAGCTTCGCCGATGTCGAGGCCGGCAAGGCGGACTGGATCGCTCCGGACGATGCCCTGCCGGAGCACCCTTCGGTGCTTTGGCGCAAGCGCCACTTTCCCAAGGTGGCGCCGCGCTACCGGGTCAACAGCATCCTGTCGGTGCTGGAACTGGTCGCGCTGGGCCTGGGCGTCGGCATCGTGCCGCTGTTCCTGGCCGCGGGGCGTCGGGACGTCGTTCGTCTGACGGAGCCGCTCGACGAGTCGGAGACGGAGCTGTGGCTGCTGACGCATCCGGAGTCACGCCATCTCCGACGGGTCGGCGCGGTCTACACGCACCTGGCCCACGCCATGACGATGCCCTGAGCCCACTGCGCCATCGGGTGCTCCGAACCGGCAGGTGCGCCGTCGCCCAGGCCTTGACCTTCCGGCAGTGACAAGCTTGAAAGTTCGTCTCAGGCGGGCCGTCCGGACCGCCCTGCAACGAGATTCTTGCCATGAGTGCCGTCGTCATCGCCGTGCAGACCGAACACAGGCTCGCCGCCGCCGCGAAAGGACGCGCCGCAACCCGGCGACGCTCGCAGCATGGGAGGCCGGCATGAAGTTCATCTCGCTGCGAGTGCGGTCCTGCCTGGTGGTCCACGGCTACACGCCGGACAACCGCGAAGTCGTCGAGCGGGTCGAGGACGGGGCGTGGACCGACAAGATCATCGCCACCGAGCGCATCCAGTCTGTGAGCGAGCAGTACGTCCTGGTGACCGGCTCGCACGGCCGCCTGATGTACTGGGAGTACGAAGGCGGCATGGACGCTGTCCGGCAGCAAATGATCCGCAGCGGCCTCTTGCTGGACCGACCGGCCGAATGATCGACGACGACGTTTTCGAGTCCCCCGCGACGGCCGGCTGTGCCGTCACCAACGGTCGAGCCGCCCAGAGGTGTCCCGGCCTCCCTCAACCGCTGACATCACACTCACCATGCCCTACCTGAACCTGAACCTGCCGACGGCACCGTCCGCCGACGTGGCCGCCAAGGCCGCAGAAGTGCTGACCCGTCTGACCGCCGAGTTGCTCGGCAAGAAGCCCGAGCTCACGGCGGTGGCGATCACGGCCACCGCACCGGGAGCCTGGTACGTCGGCGGCCGCGCGCTGCCGGCCGGCCTGTCGTCCTTCTACCTCGACATCAAGGTGACCGAAGGGACGAACACCAAGAACGAGAAGGCGCGCTACGTCGAGGCCGTCTTCAAGGCCATGACGGAGCTTCTGGGGGAACTCGCGCCTGCCAGCTACGTCGTCATCCACGAGGTGCACGCCGACGCATGGGGCTACTCGGGGCAGACCCAGGAGTTCCGCTACATCAAGGGCAAGCCTCTCTGAGTACTCCGCCGACAAGCATTCGCTGAGGAGGCAACAGGTTACTGCTAGTCGTCGTGGCGAGTGGGCTTGCCGTGTCGACCCACGCTACCACGCCGTTCTCGCTGTCAAGGTCTGCGCGCTCGCGGGGCGAGCGCTTGCGGCCTGCGGCCGTCTTCGAACCCTGACAGCTGCGCTGCGCCGTGGTGCTCCGGTCTCGGGCAATCCCGCCCGACACACCGGAGTCCGCCATGTCGTCCTCTTCGACTCATCCTTCCGCTGCCGTTGCGACCGATGCGCTGCTGGTGCGCGATGTCGACGGCCAGTACCGACCGGCGCTTGCCGAGGAGGTACTGAGCCACGCGCGGCGCGTGCTGGCCCACCGCGTGCGGCGCGGTGCCACGATGTCGTCGCCGCAGGCGGTGAAGGACCATCTGCGGCTGGAGATCGGGGCGCTGGAGCACGAGGTGTTCTGCGTGCTGTTCCTCGATGCACAGCACCGGATCATCGAGCTGAAGCAGATGTTCCGCGGCACGGTGACGCAGACCTCGGTCTACCCGCGCGAGGTGGTCAAGGAGGCGCTGGCCTGCAACGCTGCGGCGGTGATCCTGGCGCACAACCACCCTTCGGGTGCGGCCGAACCGAGCCGTGCCGACGAGTTCCTGACGCAGACGCTGAAGACGGCGTTGGCGCTGGTGGACGTGCGGGTGCTCGATCACTTGGTGGTGGCGGGCGCCGAGGTTCGTTCGTTTGCCGAGCTTGGACTGCTCTGAGCGCGGTGGGGCGCCGGGCGCGCCCCTTGCGTTCTCGCTATTCCGTGGCGTTGATCAGGCGAGCCCGATCCTCCGGATGTCGAGCGCGAAGGGGCCTGCCTGGCGGGCGGCGATCATCAGGCCGACCTGGCGGATGCGCGCTGGGTCGAGTGGTGGAGCATCGGCAATCTCGTGTCCACGGAAGCTGGCGCGGAAGTCGGCCAGCGGCAGGCGCAGGGTCTGCCAATCGCTGCCTGCTGGAGCAAAGCCGGCTTGATAGTTCAGGCTGTCGAAGCCGTCGTCGGTCAGCAGGCTGAGCTTGAACTGCTTCTTGTCGCCGCGTACCTCGAGCAGGCAGGCCGCCGCGCCCGGCAGACCCCGTTCACCCGGGCTGGACCGCACGGAGGCGAAGCCGCCATGGCGCTCCAGGGAGACGGTGCCCTCAAACACGGCGTGTCCTGCCGGGTCGTGGCGGAGAGTGCTGCGGGAGACGCCGCCCATGACGCGGTCGTCGATGGCACGCCAGGCGGCCACTGCGACAGGGTTGGCGAATTCGAACAGCAGCGTCGGCACGGCGAGGGTTTCGGGGGTTGCAGGGCTGGGCGCTTCAGGCGCCGTCACTCATCGGTGCTCAGGATGGCGACGATGTCCTGGCGATCGCCGAGCAGGCGGACGACGTCCAGGTGGTCCGTGGCCTCGAAGTAGAGCCATTGCATGGGAAAGCCGGTGACGCGCCAGGAACGCAGGCCCGGGATCTCGCACAGCAGCCCCAGGCGGGGCGAGCCCATGCCGGGCATGCGCTCGATCGGTTCGAGGGCGGCGATGGCGGCGTCGAACATGCGCTCGGCCAGCTCGACACTGCCTTCGTTGGCGTAGTGCCTCGTGGCTTCCAGCAGATCGGCCTCGGCCTGCGGGCGCAGGTGGGCGCGCTTCAACGTGGCTTGCCCAGGGCCTGCTTCTTCAGCTGGGCGGCGCGATGGGGGGTGAGCTCCTGGCCGGGGCCGGAGTTCAGGCCCTCTTCGATCAGCTCGCGCAGGCGCTTCTTCGCCTGCTCTTCCTGGTCGCGGCGGATCAGCTCGCGCAGGTACTCGCTGGTGTTGCCGTACTGGCCGGAGCGCACGCGTTGATCGACATAGTCGCGCATGGCTTCGGGCAGGGCGAAGCTCATGGTGTTGGTACTCATGGCCGCAATGCTGCTTGCGACTATCAATAGTTGTCAAGAGCTTCCGTGCCCTCGTGGTTCACACACCGGAGCAGGGCGCTTCCGCCGCAGGACTCAGTTCGATCGGATGTGCTGCCGGCACCGCTGCCCTTCGGTCAGGACGGCAGATCCTCCGTTTGCATCAAGGCTTCGATCAACGGGCAGTTCACCTTGCGCTTCGTGGTCGCGCAGCGACTCACCAGTTCCTGCAAGGCTCCTTCGAGCACCCGCAGGGCCTGCAGGCGTTGCCGCACGTCTGCCAGCTTGTCCTCGCCGATCTGGCGCGCTGCCGAGCATCCCCGACCATCGTCGAGCGACAGCAGCGCCTGCACGTCATCGAGGGTGAACCCCAGCGACTGGGCGCGCTTGATGAACCGAAGCCGGGTCAGCGCCGGTGGCGCATACCTACCGATGCCGCCAGCCGGGCGGTCGGGGACAGCCAGCAGCTTGCGACGCTGGTAGTAGCGGACCGTCTCGACGTTGACCCCCGCCGCTGCAGCGAGCTGGCCAATCGACATCTGTTCTCTCATGGGCTTGACTCCGTACTCAGGTACGTACCTAGACTAGCGCGGATCCAAGTTGACAGGAACCTGCGTGTTACGACCCTGGACCACATCCGGCTCGATGCTGAGCGGCGTTGCCGCCGCTATCGGCGCATCGGCCTGCTGCGCCGGGCCGCTGCTGCTGGTGGTACTCGGCATCGGCGGCGCCTGGGGTTCGCGGCTGGTCGCCCTGGAGGCCTACCAGCCGTACTTCATTGCAGCCGCGCTGACCTTCTTCGGCCATGCCTTCGTCAGGCTCTACCGCGCGCCGGAGAACTGCGAGCCCGGCGAGGCCTGCGCGGCCCCGGCCGTGCGCCGCAGGCAGCGCGGCATCTTCTGGGTCGTCGCGGTCGCGGCCGCAGCCCTGATGTCCTTTCCCGTGTATGCGCCGCTCTTCTACTGAGGTGAACCCATGAAGCTCGTCCCAATCCTGATGGCTGGCCTGCTCGCGTCTGCCGGAACCGCGGCTGCGGGCTCCCGCACCGTCACGCTGGACGTGACCAAGATGGACTGCGCGGTGTGCCCGATCACCGTCCGCAAGGCCCTGGAGAAGGTGCCGGGCGTCGAGAACGCCAAGGTCGACTTCAAGAGCAAGCGGGCGATCGTGGCGTTCGATCCCGCGAAGACCTCGCCAGAGGCACTCGCGCGGGCCACGGCCGACGCGGGGTTCCCTTCGTCCGTGAACCAGGGTCAGTGAGGTGGGCGCGATCGTTCTTCAGTCTGTCGTGACCTGTCCGCAGTGCGGCCATGCGAAGGAGGAAACGATGCCGACCGACGCCTGCCAGTGGTTCTACGAGTGCGAGCGCTGCAAAGTGGTGTTGCGTCCGAAGGCGGGCGACTGCTGTGTGTTCTGCTCCTTTGGCACCCACAAGTGCCCGCCGATTCAGGCGGATGGATCTTCGTCGTGCTGTTCGCGCTGAGCGTCTCGTTGGCGACCTGAGGCGGTGATCCGCACTGCGCGGCCTGTGCCATCGGCGTCGTTGTCGCTCGAGTTCGAGGTAGTGGTCTCCCGGTCCCGTTGGATGCATGGCAATGCCTCCGGGCGAGGTGTCGTTGGCCCGCCACGTTGAGATTGATCGATTCGAGCGCGGCCGATGTGCAGCAGCGGGTGCATGCAGGTCCTGGTGGGCCTGGGCGTCTCCCCGCTGTGCGGGGCCGGGCTGTCGCGCTGCGCGTCGAGCCGCCGGGGTACCGGCGTCTCGCCCCTGACGGGCTTCCATCCCTGACGCAACGCGGTCAGGCCGGCAGAGCCGGCTGAGACACGCGGCGGCCCTTTCCCGTGCCCGGGGATCGCGGGCCCTGTTCCCTTCACGCTGCGCGTGAACGAGGCCCGCTTGGCGAACTGACCGGCTTGCAGGTCGCTGCGCTCGGTGCGGCGCCGGCCAGATCGCCACCCCGGTCACCCGCCATGCCCGGAGCCGGGCCGCTGAATGCCGCAAGGCAGACAGATGCTCGCAGCGGCTCGACCGCCGCGCCATTCGCTGCGCTCGGTGGCACGTCGGCCGCAGAGCCGCCGCTGCTCGTGATCGTGGGGTCGGCTGCGCTGCAGACGCTGTGCCAGGCGGGGCTGGCACGGCGGCCGCGACGCTGCGCCGCCCTGGGGGAGGAGGCAGCCCGTGCGCCAGTCGTCCCACCGCGCTCCCCCCACGCGCCCCCGTCAACCAGTGAGGGGGACTTGTGGGGGGATCTTCAAGCGGTGGGCCGGGAAACCGGCTCACTGCTTCGGCTGCGAACAACCCCACCCCATCCCCCAACCCCTTCCCGTGAGGAAAGGGGCCATGCCCACCCCCCGCCCGCCCGTGGGCGGGAGCGAGGAAGTCCGAGCGAGAGGATCAGTTTTCAGGGAACCCGGACCGGGACCCGGCTGGTTGCTCTCGATCGGAGATCGTCATGGCGAACGTTTCTGTCATCCAGCGTCACGCGCACCTGGCCGGGGCCGTCAAGCTCGAATTCGTCAACGGCCGCGAAGGCAAGATCGCCAAGGCCGTGCTGACCGCGATCAGCAACACGCGGCGCGGTTCGGGTGAAGCCCGCGAGGAGGAATCCACCGCGATCCAGTGGACGCTGTGGGGCAAGCAGGCCGAGAACGCGGCCGAGTACCTGGGCAAGGGCTCGCACGTCAACATCGTCGGCCGGCTGCGCAACAACAACTACGAGAAGGACGGCGAGACCGTCTACGGCATGGCGTTCACGGCCGAGGAGATCGACTATCTCGACAGCCGCGCCGAGAGCGAAGCCCGCCGCAACGGCGACCCGGTGCCGAAGGCGGCACCACCAGCGCCGAGCGCCCCAGCGCCCCGGCTGCGAGCCGCAAGCCCCGCAGCGCGCGCCAGCCGGCGCACGCCGACGCCTGAACCCTCATAGGGTAGGCGTGAAGCTGGTCCACAAACAACCGAGCCGCGCCCGCCCTTCGAACACTCAACGATCGAAGGAAACCATCATGTACTCGACCCCGACCCTGGCGACCCGCTTTGCCCGCAACACCCGCGTGATGCGCGGTGACCAGCCCCTGAGCGAAGACCAGATGCGCGCCGCGGCGCCGTCCATCTTCGCCGAGGGCAAGCACGCGAGCCGCTCCGAGCGCTACACCTACATCCCCACCATCGATGTCCTGCGCGGCCTGCGCAAGGAGGGCTTCGAGCCCTTCATGGTCGCCCAGGGTGCCAGCCGCGTCGAGGGCAAGGCGGAGTTCACCAAGCACATGATCCGCATGCGCCACGCCGGACAGGTGCAGACCCGGCCCGAGGCGAACGAGATCATCCTGATCAACAGCCACGACGGCGCCAGTTCTTACCAGATGCTGGCCGGCATGTTCCGCTTCGTCTGCTGCAACGGCCTGGTGGTGGGCGAGGTGGTGGACGACATCCGCATCCCGCACAAGGGCAACATCCAGGGCGAGGTGATCGAAGGCGCGTTCCGCGTGCTCGACGAGTTCGAGGCCGTGAACGAGCACACCGAGGCGATGAAGGCGCTGCAGCTCCAGCCGCCCGAGGAGATCGCCTTCGCGACGGCCGCCCTGGCACTGCGCTTCGGCGAGCACACGGTGGAGGAGGGCGGCGGCCACGCGCCTGCGCCGGTGACGGCCGAGCAGCTCATCGAGGCGCGCCGGCCCGAGGACATCGGACACAGCCTCTGGACGACGTTCCAACGCGTGCAGGAGAACGTGATCCGCGGCGGGCAGCCCGGCCGCAGCGCGCAGGGGCGCCGGCTGCAGACCCGCCCCGTGGGCAGCATCGACCGCGGCGTGAGCCTGAACCGTGCGCTGTGGATGCTGGCCGAGGAGATGCGCAAGCTGAAGGGCTGACCCGGCCGCCCGAGCCCGCCAGATTCCGCCCCGAATCTGGCGCGCTCGCAGTGCTGCACCGGCCCGACCATCGGGCTGGTCTTCCCACTCCATCCGAGGAGGCGCCGATGAGTCCCGATGCGATTGAAGCCGCGCTCACGGAATTCGACACCCGGTCGCGCAAGGCGACCCAGGCAGGAGCTCAGGCGTTCGCGCGACTGCTCGAGCTGGCCGAGGAGCGAGACTCCGGCCAGATCCCGCGCGTCGCGCGCTTCCTGGCCGCGACGTACAACGGCCGGGCCTTTCCGTTCGACCTGTTCGAGCTGCGCGCCGTCGACATCGCCATCAGCGACGACATGCTGTGCTGCCTCGACGCGCTGCGCTGGGGCCGAGCCGACCTGCACACGCTCATCCCCGACGGTGACGCCCGCGTGCGAGCCGTCATCGAGAGCTGGGGCCTTCGCTGGCCGGAACGATCTTGATTGCGAGGCGGAAGATCGCCCCAGCATCGACCGCCACGCGTGCTGCGCCGCGAGACGAGCCGTACGGCCGCTCGCCGGCCTCCACTGCGTGTCGGCCGGCTCGCGTGGCCCGGCGGCACCCCATCGAGGGGTGCGCGCCAGGCAGCCTGCTGCCTGCGCTGCGTCGACGCTGCTGCCCGCATCTGGCGGTGGACGGACGGTCCGCGTAGAATGCATCGCAACTGCAACGCGCTGACTGCCCACCATGAAATCCGCCACACTGCCGTCGCTGCGCGTCGAGCCCGAACTGCGCGAAGCCGCCGAGAGCGTCCTCCAGGAAGGCGAGACGCTGTCGGGCTTCATCGAGGCATCGGTGCGGGAGACGATCCAGCGACGCCGCGTCCGTGCCGAGTTCATCGCGCGTGGCCTGGCCTCGCGCGAGGAGGCCAAGCGCACGGGTGTGTACATCGACGCCGACGTGGTTCACGCCGAGCTGGCCAAGAAGCTGGCCCAGGCCCGAACGAGGCTGCAGAAGAAGGCCCGTGCGTGAGCTTTGCCGTCCGGTACAGCGCGTCGGCCCGGGATGACCTGACGCGGCTCTACGAGTACCTGCTCGATCGCGCCACGACGGTCGAGGACCTCGATCTCGCCGAGCGGGCACTGGGTGCGATCACCGACGCGGTCGAGAGCCTGAAGCGCTCGCCTTTCATCTATCGCAAGGCCGACGACGACCCTTTCCTGCGCGAACTGCTCATCCCCTTTGGAAGCAGCGGCTACGTGGCGCTCTTCGAGATCGAGGATGCGGCGACGGTGACGGTCCTGGCCGTGCGTCATCAGCTCGAGGACGACTATCACTGAGCGCGCCGCGCGCGCCTGCATCTGCGCGCGTTGAACTCCAGCAATGCTTCAACGCGCCCACATCCAGGCCGCTATCGCCCAACTCAGCGCCGATGCCAAGAGCGCCGCGGCGACGTGAGTCAGCCAGCTCTCGAAGCGCGCGAGGCGCCGCTGTTCCTGAAGTGAACCGGCGAGGCGCTGCAGGACAGGCTGCAACTCCTCTCGGAACAAGGTCGTCGCGGCGCTCTGCATTGCTCGCACCTGCGCCTCACCCGCGCTTCGCGCCAACTCGTCGGTGCGCTGCGCAATGTGCCGGATCGCCACGCCCTTGGCGTTTTCGGCAATGGCCGTCATCCGTGCCTCCAATGACGTCAGTTGATCCGAGAGGGTCGCGCTGGCCTGCATGAGCGCTTCCCGGCTCGCGTCCACGGCTGGAACGACGGTCTCCAGCCTTTCCGCCACCTGGGCGATCTCGCCAAGCGCTTCGGCCACGAGCGCCTCGCGCGCGGTGGTCAGGTCATTCACGCTTCCGCGCTCGTCTCGGTTGGCGAAGCACCCGCCGAAAGCGCGTGGAGGTCCAGTGCTGCGAAGCAGGCATCGAGCTCCAGCACCACGCCGGTGGCGAGTCGGCGCGTCGCGAGCTTCTGGGCCAGGGCCAGCTTCTCGGTGGCGTCCTTGGCCTTGGCAATCAGCGACTTGTAGTCCGTGGTGTCGCGCGCCAGGGATCCAAGGTCCGACTTGATCCCCCGGATCCGACCGTAGATCTCGTTCGCGCCCAGGCTGCATGCCGCATCGGGAACGGCGATCGGGTGCTGGGCGAGGTAGGCCAGCAAGAGGTAGAAGGTCTGCTCGACGGACCGGCCAGGCTCTGTCATGTTGAACAGGATCTTCAGTCGCGACGGCGGGACGCCCAGGCGCGACAGATCGATCAACGTCGCGATGGTGTCCTGCTGCTGCTTCAGGGGCGGCACCGTCGGTACGACGAAGCAGTCGAAGTCCTCGTGGCTGCCGCGGTAGCTCTGCATCAGCAACAGCAGCTGATCGACGTTGCTGGCGCCAACGTCGACGATGGCGCTGTTCACCGTCTGCAGGTACTCCTGCAACTCGGCGAACTGCCCACCGCGCAGAGCCGTCGTCTTGCCCTCACCACTGCGCACAGGCGGTCACGTTCAGGAGCTGTTCGCGCTCGACCCATCCGTAGACGAACCACGCGATCTGGTGACTCCACTGCGGCTGCATGTCCAACAGGGCAATCCACGGCATTTGCATCAGGCTCATGACGATCTCCGCGACACGAATCGCGCCTTGTTGTGGATCCAATGGCCCTGAGTCAATGCCCCGGCATGCGCTGCCGCGCTCTGAGCGAGGGCTGCGTTGTCGATGTAGTGCTCCGAGTTCGGTCGAGGCGCGACCGTTTTCGCAGCCTGTGGCGGAGAACTGTCCCGGCGCCGCGGCGCGATCAACATGTCGCAAGTCGCCTCGGACAGGACGCGGCTGCTGACGCTGCCGAGAAGGAAGTTGCCCAAGGTTGAACGACCCTGTTTCCCGGCGACGATGAGGTCGGCGCCGAGCCTGTGGGCGTGACGCAGGGTCGCGCGCGCCGGTGACCCGTACGCCAGCGCATAGTTCATGGGCGTGCTGTCCAGGCCGAGTCTGGCGACCTGGCGACGCATGCGAGCATTGGTCGCTCCTTCTTCCATCAGGTGCGTTTCCCTGATGACGTGCCCGGGCACACCGCGCATCACAGCCTCGCGCTTGGAGTTGATGGCGTGGAACACATGCATGCCTTCCGCGCGGCGCATCCGGTCAGCGACGCGAATCGCCGCATCCGACGACGCCGTGAAGTCGATCGGTACCAGGACTCGCCGATAGGTCCCTTGCACCGCGGTCTTGACGACGAGGACGGGACGCCGGCAGGTTCGGATCATGCGATCCACGGTTCTGCCGGCGAGCAATCCCTTGAAGCGGCCGTGGCCGCGCTGTCCGAGCACCACCAGGTCGACATGCTCCGACGCCTGCATCAGGGTCTCGAACGGGTCGCCGACGATGACCTCGACGCTGGCAGTCAAGTCGTAGGCACCCGATACCTCGACGGCCAGGCGGCGCAGTGCGTCGCGCGCCTGTGAGGCCTTGAGATCCAGGTCCAACGTCGGTGAGAACCAGTCGCGCAGCGGTTTGCAGCCTGCAGCATTCAGAACGTGAAGGATGCGAAGGTGGGCTCCGTGCTCATGCGCCAACAACGCTGCGCGGCGCACCGCGTTGTTACCGTCAACCGAAAAATCGGTTGCCGCCAGAATGGATGTGAGTGACGTCATCTGTGTCTCCTCGAGAACAGTCGTGTTCCGACAGGCGGCAGACGAGCGTGTGCCTACGGAGCGATGTGCATCGCCCCAGAGGTGGCATTCAGGCCCGTCGTCGCCACGATCGTGATGTGCAGTCCGAAGGCTGCACGCGACGGCTACATCGCGTAGTCGCCGCTCGACTCGGGCTGGAAGAGGATGGCCAGAATCTCGGCCGCCTTTCGTCGCCGGCAGGGGTAGACCAGCGAGCAATGCTGCCGACCCGCAGGCCGAGCAGGGCACTGCCGACCGGGGACAGCACCGACACGAATCCAACCGCCGGCTCGGCGTCCGCGGGGTAACACAGGGTCAGCGTGTTTCGCTGGCCGGTCTGGGAGTCCTGCAGCAGGACCTGCGAATACATCGTCACGACGTCGGGTGCCACCTCGCGCGATGGAACGAGCGCAGAGGCTTCCAGGACGTCTTCGATGGCACGGACTTGCTGGGGTGACCCGTCACCGCGTGCATCGCGGCGGAGCAGGTTCAGGAGGCGGACATGGTCCAGTTCAGTGAGCGTGCGCTCGAGGGTGATCACTTCCACGGGGCATTCCTTCAGTGTCAAGCTGAGTGCCTCCGGATCGGAGACACGCATCTACGCGCGGGCTAGGAGCCCGGCGATCTGAAGTTTGCGCAAATGGTGTGGTGGTGATCGCCGGGCCTAAGGATGTGCGGCCGGCTGACGGGTGTGAGTCCCCATCCCGGCACGCAACTGCGGCGTGCACAGCGACTCAGCAGCAAAACATGCCGCCTCGCAGAATGCACCGCCGAACGCGGACGTGGACGCAATGGAACCCATCTCACAAGTCTATCGGCGTTGCCTGGTCCGAGCAATTCCTCAAGATGATGTCGCACTGGGATGTAGGCGTATTGCTTGGCAAGTAGCGGTGCACGACCCTCACCGCATGTGCTCGGTGCGCCGACTATGCATGACCTGCCAGGCGCCCCTCCGCGCCACTTGCCGCGAGTGCTATCACAGGGACTTCAGGTACTCGCTCAGGTCGCCCACCTGCTGCTCTGTGAGCCCCAGGCCCCGCTTGCGGTCGTAGGTGCGAACCACGTCGCTCAAGGTGGCCGCCGAGCCATCGTGGAAATACGGCGCGTGCTGCCACAGGCCCTTGAGAGGCGAGGTGCGGTACTGCTTCGTGGCGGAACGCGATGCGTAGCTCGGCGCTTCCGGTTCGGCCATCGAATCGCTCGCGGGGTGCAGCCGCGTGTTGGCATCCGTGAAGAGCGGGCCACTGTGGCAGGTCGCGCAGGTGCCGACGCCCTCGAACACCAGCTTGCCGCGAGCGGCGGCCGCAACATCGAAACTGCCGGCCGGCGCCGCCGGGGCCCCCAGCGACAGCTGGTACGCCTGCAAGGCCGGCAGCTTGCTCGACACGCGGTCCTCGGTGCCGTTGGTGAGGTTCAGGTTCAGGCGTGGCTCCACCACCGAGCCCAGCCCGCCCATCTCGCCACCGCCACGTAGCGGTTCCAGTAGGCCAGCTCGTTGCCGTCGCCGGTGAAGGTCACGCTGTGCAGTCCCGCCAACCCGTAGGCCGGCGGGATCACGACCGGCTTGCTCAGCCCGTCGATGTTCTGTCGCGGATCGAACCTGCCCTTGCCCCAGGCATTGAACATCTGCCGGGTCGTCGCGTCGAGCGTCGGCGACAACGCGATGATGGCGCCCGGGTTCAGGTCGCGGTTGGGCCAGCCGTCCTGGCGCTTGCCGATGCCGGGCGCGAAGGAGTCGTCCACGGTCGAGTGGCACAGCGCGCAGGTGATGCCGACGCGCTTGAGCACGTCCTGGCCGTTCACCGTCTCGACGCTGGCCTTGAGGCCGACCACCGCATCGAGCTTGAGCAGCGCGATCGTGGTGGCCGGCTGCGTCAGGTCGATCGAGCCATTGCGGATGCCGTCCACCACGGCGGCGGGCAGCGCCTGGGCATCCACCTTGAGTCCGACCGACAGCGCGGTCACCGGGTCGACGGCGGCGCTGATCACCTCGTGCATGCGCAGCGCATCGGTCCATTTGGCTTCGTCGCCGAAGGTCTCGTAGCGGAAGGTCTGGCGGCCCTGCTCGACCAGCGCGGCCGCGTCGGCTGCCCCGTCATCGGAGGATCCGCCGCACGCGGTCGCCAGGATGACGGCGGCGGTGCACATGCCCAGCAAGGGCATGGCCCGCAGCGCCGAGCAACGCAGCGATGGCGCCGTTCGGTGGGCGCGGTGTCCGTGGGTCGTGAAGGGCTGTGATGTGTTCATGGCGTGGTCCTTGGCCTGTGGAGTTGGGCACTCCCGCCATCGACACGACGGCATGTGTCGGGGTGCCTGGTCCTTGGATGCCGCCAGGTGGCTGCACGTGACAAACTGATCTTCCGGTTACCGGCCCCGCAGCGCGCGCACGCGTTCCTTCAGCTCGGGCAGCACGTCCGCTTCGAACCAGGGATTTCGCTGGAGCCATCCGTTGTTGCGCGGGCTCGGGTGCGGCAGCGGCAGCACTCGCGCCCCGTGCTCGCGCCAGGCCCCCACGGTCGCGGTCAGGTTCGCGCCGCCGCCGGCCGGCTTCAGGTGCCAGGCTTGCGCGTACGTGCCGATCACCAGCGTCAGTTCGATCGAGGGCAGCTGCTCGAGCAATCGCGCCCGCCACGTCGCGGCGCATTCGGGCCGCGGCGGCAGGTCGCCGCTGATGCCGGCACCGGATAGCAGAAGCCCATCGGCAGGATGGCGATGAAGCCGGGTCGTGGAACGTCGCCTTGTCGATGCCCATCCAGGCGCGCAGCCGGTCGCCGCTCGCGTCGTCGAACGGCACACCGCTGGCCGCCACCTTGCGCCCGGGTGCCTGCCCTGCGATCAGGATGCGCGCTGTTGCACCGGCCAGCAGCACGGGCCGCGGCGGCAGGGGCAGGTGGGCCGTGCAGATCGTGCAGGCCCGCACTTCTCGCAGCAGCCGCTGCAGGGCTGCGTTCCTCGAAGGAGGCTGCGCCATGGTTGGCTTCACCGCGCGGAGGGTGCGCTGTCGCGGCAGGCCGGTGTCTGGTCGACCTGTCGCAGGTAGGCGATCAGGTCAGCGCGTTCCTGGCGGTCAGGGATGCCGGCGTAGGTCATCGACGTGCCGGGTACCGCCTTCATCGGCGCTGCCAGGAATCGGTCGAGCGACTTCTCGTCCCAGACGATCGCGGACCGCTTCAGGGCTGCCGAGTAGCCGTAGTCCGGCACGCTGCCGGCAGGGCGGCCGAGCAGGCCGCAATGTCGCGGCCCGACGCGATCGAAGGAGAGCGCATGGCAGGCCTGGCAGCGTGCGTAGATTGCCTCGCCGCGCATCGCATCGGGCGCGGCCGCGGCGGGCGGTGCGGCGCCGAGCGCGGCATACCCCATCGCCGCAGCGATCAGCAGCGCCCAGCGGCTCATGACATGAAGGCCACCGGCACCGGCGCTTCGCCCAGGGCCTGGCGCAGGATGGCCCAGTGCATCGCCTCGTCCCCCAGGATGCTGGCGGCGGCCTTGGCAAGGTCGCGGTTGCGGAAGAGCGGCACGGCGCCAGGTAGGCGCTCACGGCCCCCTGCTCGAGGCTGGCGGCGAACTTCAGCACGTCGCCCTGCGACTTGAGCTGCTCGACCGGGAAGTTGTACCTGGCCTTGGCCTGCACGGCCTTGCCGCCCAGCTTGACCACCGTCTTGGCGAGCAGATCAGCATGCTCCTTGTGATGGCCCTGGAAGCTCAGTGCGAGGTCCAGCACGCCGGGCTGCAGCAGCTTGCTCTCGGCGCCCAGCTGATAGGCGGCGATCGCCTCGAGCTCGGCACCGAGGGCGGTGTTGAGGATCTGCACATCCTGGGCTGCGGCGCCGCCGGCCTGGGCGGCGAGGGCCTCGTTGCCGGCGAGCAGCGCCACGGCCGCACCGGACAGCGTCAGTCCGGTGCGGCCGAGGAACAGGCGGCGGGCGACGAGCGGGGAAGACATCTGGAAGAAGGACATCATGGCTCCTGAAAGCGTTATGAGCCCATTCGATGGCCGGCGCTTCACCGGCGTTCCGGCTCGCTGCGTGCATCGTCCTCCCACGCGAGACCGTGCGGATCGAATCCCGGCCGCAGGGTCGGCTTGACGACCTCGAAGTAGGGCGACATGTCGAAGTCCCTGGGTGCGTACAGGCTGTGGTGACGGATGTGCAGCAACTCGCGCCGGCAATGCCCGCCTGCCCCGTCGAGGGCGTCCTGGCAGGTGACCTCAGGAAGGATGGGGTAGTGCACGGCTTGGAAGGCCTGGGCGATCAGCGTCGAGCAGATCGCGCGCGACGGATCGCCACTTCCGAAGGCGATCATGCGGCGCCGCCAGTGCAAGGGCACCGGCGGCGCCGGCAGCAGGTAGCGCGCCAGATCGACAAGGTTCCTGAGGTCGTACTGCTGGCCGAGCCTGCTGATGACGTAGCCCACGAGTTGCTCCACCTCCTGCGCCGCGAGCCCGACCGGCCGGCAGATTCGGGTATGCATGTGAGCGTAGGCGCTGAGCGGCACGGCCCGCACGCCAGCGCGGAGATCGGCTTCGATCAAGGTGAGCGGCTCGAGCTTTGCGGTGCCTCCCGGCCATCCGCTGCCGACGAACAGTGCCGCGTGCGACCAGTTCGATTGCGTCAGGATCTTGATGGCCATGCTGATGCGAGACTCGCCCTCGACCAGCAGCACGTCGCCGGGGCGCAGCGTGGCCTCGAGCAAGCCCGGTGCCACGGTCGCCACCATGGCACCGTGCGGCCGGGGTGCGAGAAGGTAGGCCGCGAGCCGATCGCCGATGGCCCTGAGCAGTGTGTTCATCCCGGTCGGTACCCCCAGCCCACAAAGTCATCGGGGTGGACGAGGGCGGGCGCGCAGCCTGTGTCGGTCCGATCCCTGCCGGAGTCAGGGGCCGACTGCGCCGTCGTGGCTGGCCAGCCTGGCCATCACACCCGCGACGATGCGGTCGCAGCGGGCCCCGTCGAACGAGAAGGCGTCCGCCATGGCATGGTCGATGTCGCGCGCCAAACCCTCGCGAAGCAGCCCGCGGGCGCGAAAGAACCGCGTGCGAACGGTGGCCTCTGGCAGACCCAGTGCCACCGAGACCTCCTCGACGCTCATTTCCTCGACGGCCCTCAGCATGAAGACCGTGCGAAACGCCTCCGGCAGGGCATCGATGCACGCTTCCATCAGGGTGCGCAGTTCCGTGCGCATCGCGGCGCGGTCGGGCCGCTCGTCGGGGTTGCCTTCCATCACGTCCTCCATCGAGACGTCCCCGAGGTCGATCGTGGCGTCCAGGGCCAGAACCTGGGCGCCCCGGCGGCGCAGCGACCCAGTGCTTCGTTGATGACAATGCGCACCAGCCAGGTCGACAGACGCGCTTCGGACCTGAAGCTGCCGAGAGAGCGCCAGGCGCGCAGATAGGCTTCCTGCAACGCGTCTTCGGCTTCGGCGTCGCTCTTGAGGATGCTGCGCGACGTGCGGAACAGCAGGCGGTTGTGCCGACGCATGATGCGTTCGAACGCGGCATTGTCGCCGCTGGCAGCGCGTGCTGCCAGGTCGCTGTCGGCCATGCTGTCGATCGGGGTCGTGGGCGTTGCCAGGGCTGTGCCGTGCATGCAGTCCTCCATGAGAAGGGATTCACGCCCCCTTAGATGCGCGCTCGGGTCATTTCATTCCCGCCGCCCGGGAAAGGCACTGAGCGGGCCGCTTTGCGCGTTCACCTCGACAGCGAAGTGGGGATCGAAGGCGGGGTTCTCGTTGACGCCGCTACGGGCATAGCCACGCGGGTTGCAGACGACGCGTGTGCCGTTGACGCGGTGGTCGAAACTGTCGTGCGTATGCCCGTGAATCCACAGCGACACCCGGTCTGCGTCCAGCAGGTGCGCGGCATCGGACACGAAGCAGGCGTTCAGCGGCGAATCGGCGAAGCGCGGGTGGATGCTGTGACGCGACGGGGCGTGGTGCGTGATCACCACCGTGGGCCCGGCATGGGCCTCCGCCAGGCGACTCGCCAGCCAGGCCGAGTGGCATCTGAAGAGATCCACCGAGTCATCCGGCGTGAAGATCTCGGCCGACGACTCGCGGGTTCGAATGCGGCTGAAGTCCCGCATCAGTCGCCGGGCCTCGGACTTCGCGGTGGCGCGTTGTTGCGGGTTGTCGAACAGCTCGAAGTCGGTCCACAAGGTGGCGCCCAGGAAGCGCACGCCACCCAGGACCACCTCCCGCTGGTCCAGCACCTGGACCTGGGTACCCATGCACAGGCGCTGGAGTTCATCGAGCGCGCCGTCGATGCTGCTACCGTAGAACTCGTGGTTGCCGGGCACATAGAGCACGGGCTTGTCGAACTTCAGCGCCCAGGCGACCGCTTCGCGCGGGCGCGCGACGTCGCCGGCCAGCACGACCACGTCGGCATCGTTGACAGGCCAGTCCATTGCGCCGAAGCCCAGGTGCAGGTCCGAGAGGATGTTCAGTTTCATGGGTGGGCGGCGATGTCTGGATTCAAGCGCTGCGGTACGGTCGGGGCGTACACCCGTTTTCGGTGATGATGAGATCCATCGGGATGTCATGCGGCAGCGGATGAATGGTGGCGACTGACGAGATGGCGAACCCGACGCCGATCACCAGCGGCTTGCGTGCCATGGCCGCGAGTGTTCTGTCATAGAAGCCGCCTCCGTAGCCGAGCCGATAGCAGGTCGCATCGAATCCCACGACCGGCGACACCACGATGTCCGGCCGAACGGCGATGCCGTCGGCGGGCACCGGAATGTTCCAGATCCCGCGGGCCATCGCGGCGCCCGGCCACCAAGAGCGAAACACGAGCGGCGCATGTCGTTCGACAACGATGGGCAGCGCGCACCGCGCGCCGCGCGCATGAAGCTGTTCCATCCACGGACGAAGACTCGGTTCACCGCGAAACGGCCAGTAGACGCCGACTGTCCGACCATGGACGTCACCCAGAGCGATGGACAAGTGGCGCGCGATCGCCGCTGCGTGAAGGCGCCTTTGCCCGGGAGAGAGTTTCAACCGCTCGTCAATGAGGCGCAGGCGCTCCGATTTGCGCCACCGCATGATGGCCTCGCGCGCCAGCGCGCCCGTCTCTGAATCGTGGTCCATGAATCTGGGGGTGGCCGTTTCACTCAGGTGCTTGTTGCGACGCCGGAGGATCGAGCTTGGGGGCGTCGAGCCCCCATGACATCCAGTCTTCACCGAACAGTTCGGACGGATGCGGCGTCGCCACGCTCCCGTTGCCACACATCATTGAGTCCACAGCGCAATACTTGTCGCAGCCCCAGCAGATGCGCCCTGGGTGCTTGGGGTGGATCGGAAACTTCTTGACCACGGCGTGCATTCAGGCGTGCCGTGCGTCGATGCGCTCGATGTTGCCGCGGTGCGCCTCCAGCATGATCGAAAGATCGGCCCGGACCTGTGCGTCCTCGATACGCGGAATCAGCGTCTCCAGGCGGCGCACCACCCATGTCTGGCCGCGGTTGAGGAAGTCCAGGCGCTGCTCCAGATCAGGGATCGCCATGGCCTTGCCCCAGAACGCTCCCGTCGCGCTGGACGCATTGCCCTCCAGCGCCTTGATGGTGCGCATCAGCATGCTGCACCAACGGACTTCATCCGTGTGAACATCCTGCACGAGCGTGGTCAAGGCGCACGGCGGCATGTCGCGCGCCGTCTCCATGGCCACCCGCGCGCCTGCACGCTCGGCCTCCAGCAGTTCGTTCAACGCTACAAGCACCTCGTCGCGCGAGGCCGGTGTGGGGGCTGGAACAGGGGTACTCATGGCAGGTCTCCAAGCGGGCCAATGAACGCGCGCGGCAGGCGGTTCAAAGAGGCATAGAGTGTACATCTTATGATCTGGACGGCGGCGGACAAGCGCCTACAGGGCCTCAGAACATGCACAGGTCAGCGCGGGGTCGTCGCTTGCTGGAGCCGATGGGTGTCGGGCACCACGATCCGCCGGCCCTGGACCTGCAGCACGCCCGCCTCGGCCAGTTCGTGCAGGATGCGCGAGAAGTGTTCGGGGCTCAAGTTCAACTGGGTGGCGACCTCGGCCTTGCCGGCAGGCAGAGTCCACGACAGGCTGGGTTGGCCATCGGCGCGGCGCAGCAGGTAGGCGGCTAAGCGCGCAGTGCCGCTGCCGATGGCCTGCCGGTCCAACTCGTGCACCAAAGCCTCGACGCGCCGGCTCAGGCCGGCAATCATCTGTCGGGCGAATTTCGGGTTGCGATCGAGTTCCGCGAAGACAGATGCCTTGGGCACGAGCAGCACCAGGGCGTCGCTTGCGGCCTGGGCCTCGACCAGGGTCGGCCGCTCGAGGAACATCACCGGCTCGCCAAAACTCTGCCCAGGCCCGACCGTGCCGGTCAGGCGACGGCCACGCACCGGTGTGGTCGAGACCAGCTTGATGTCACCGTAGACGACCACGTAGATGCCCGTTGCAGGTTCACCCTTGCGGAACAGCACGTCGCCGCGCTCGAAGCGGTGACGCACCGATTCCGAGGCCAGCCGGGCCAGCGCCGCGCCGTCCAGATCCTTGAACAGCGGCAGCCTTGCGAGCAGGTCCGCCGTGGGGATTTCCCTGCGGCCCATCGTCTTCAGGTGATCACTGCGATCAGCGCCGGATCGTCCGCATGATCGAGCAAGATCGTCTGTACCCAAGCTTGCCAGGCATCGGCAAAGGCCTGACGCCTGACGGAATCGGCCTGCGGCGCCAAAGCGTCCCGCATCAGGTCCGCCAGCCCGACCGGCCGGGGCACCGCCTGCGGCCGGTGCGCTACTTCGACCGACCGACCAGTGTCCACCCGCGTGAAGCGGATCTCACCCGCCGCGGCCACCCCGAAGCGCAGCAGGCCCTGGCGAGCGAAGCGGCCTGCCAGCCCCTTGAAGCCGCCCTCGTTGGCCGCACCGGTGACCAGGCCCGCCACGCCGGCGATGACGCCGGCCACGCCTTCGTCGACGGCCTGGCGCAGTTCGACGCGGATCTCGCCGCGCCGCGGCGCCTCGCCGGGGTACAGGTAGGCCAGCGCCGTGCGTGTCATCAGCCAGGCCCCGGCCACCGTCGGGCACGAGTGGCCGGCGAGCTTGACCGCGTCGACATAGCGGTATTCGATCGCCCCGCCGTCTGCCGCGCCGAGCGCCTCGGCCAGCGGGTCGGCGACTGTGATCGTCGGCACCGCATCGAAGAAGGCGGGTGTCTTCATGCCCGCCATTCTCAGGCCGCGGCCGTGGACGCGCGCCGGACCAGCCGTTGCCGAACCACATGGCCGACCAGCACCGCGGCCGGGTACATCACCTCTTCCTCGGTGCGCGCATGCTCGACCAGGGCCTCGACAAAGTCGACGATCTCGCCGCGGCCAGCGCGGGCGGCGGCCTCGCGCAGTTTGTTCAAGGCCGCGACGATGTTCTGGTGCTCGGCCAGCATCTGCGGCAGCTCGGCCTCGAGTTGCTCGGTGAGTGTCAGCACCTCGGCCATCTCGGCGTTCCA
Organism: Methylibium sp. T29-B; assembly: GCF_000576225.1. Taxonomy (NCBI): domain Bacteria; kingdom Pseudomonadati; phylum Pseudomonadota; class Betaproteobacteria; order Burkholderiales; family Sphaerotilaceae; genus Methylibium; species Methylibium sp. T29-B. The sequence continues at coordinate 67,257 of NZ_AZSN01000002.1, forward strand.
CTCTCCGCGGGCCAGCGCGGCGAGCAGGCCCAGCGGCGGCAGCGCGATCTGGTCTTCCTTGACGAAGTGCGGGTGCATCAGCCGTGCCAGCGTCTTGGCCGCCTCGCCGACCTCGCCGCCGGCCTGGGTGGCCTGGCGCAGCCGCTCGTGCAGGGCGTCGTGTTCGCGTTGCAGCGTTAGGGGAATCGTGAATTTCATGATCGCTCCTTGGGGTTTCAATGAACGTTGCGGATCGGCTTGAAGCCGGGGTGGTCGAAGTGGCTGCCGTACTGGTTGACGGCCTGCGCCACCTTCACCAGGCCGAGCGCCGGGCGTGTCTTGGCATCCTTGCCCGCCATCGTGTCGGTGCCCGTGCCGATGTCGGCGATCACCAGGTGCAGCATCGCGTCGGCCTTCGGTTCGAGCCTGCAGTTGGCGACGATGCCGCCGACCTCGGTCTCGACCTGCGTGGCCACCTCGCGGTATTGCCCGGGCGTGAGCTTGCCGGCGTGGGCGGCGCCCAGTTGCGGCTCGACCAGGCCGCGGATGCGGCCCATGCCGACGCGCAGCGGCTCGTCGGTGGCCCACTTGCGGCCCTGGTTCAGAGTGAGCTTGTGCGGGGTGGCCGCGTCGTGGCTGTGGGCCGTGGTTTGCGCCAGTGTCGGACCGACAGACGAAGCGATCAGCGCCACCGCCGCAGCGGTCCCGATGAACAGTTTCCGAACGAACAGGGCCATCTTGCTCTCCTTGGGGTTGAAAGGGCATCCCTGCCCACCTGTTGCGTCAGACGGATCCGTGCCCCGTGGGTTCGATCCACCTTCGAGTTCCTTAGGAATCATCAAGGAATCGGCCCGATCGATGCTGGCCCGCAGCGCTAGAGTGGGCTCACCCGATGGCCAGCGGCCGTCTTTGCGGAGGTTGGCGATGCATCGTTTCCAGATCTACCGCTACGACCCGGACCAGGACGTGTCGCCCCGCATGCAGACCTACGATCTCGAGATCGAACAGGGCGACCGCATGCTGCTCGATGTGCTGATCAAGCTGAAGGCCATCGATCCGACCCTGAGCTTCCGGCGCTCGTGCCGTGAAGGTGTCTGCGGCTCAGACGCGATGAATATCAACGGAAAGAACGGGCTGGCGTGCGTGACGAACCTCCGTTCACTGCCGAACACCGTGGTCCTGAAGCCGCTGCCGGGCCTGCCCGTGATCCGCGACCTCTTCGTCGACATGACCGGCTTCTTCAAGCAGTACCACTCCATCCGGCCTTGGCTCGTCAACGAGGATCCGCCGCCCGAAAAGGAGCGCTTGCAGTCACCCGAGGCACGCGATGAGCTCAACGGCTTGTACGAGTGCATCCTGTGCGCCTGCTGCTCCAGCGCCTGCCCGAGCTACTGGTGGAACCCGGACAAGTACGTCGGCCCGGCCGGCCTGCTGCAGGCCTATCGCTTCCTGGTCGACAGCCGGGACCAGGCCAGCGGCGAGCGCCTCGACAACCTGCAGGACCCGTACCGGCTGTTTCGCTGCCGCACGATTCTCAACTGCACCGACGTCTGCCCTAAGGGCCTGAACCCGGCCCTGGCCATCGGCAAGATCAAGGAGATGATGGTGCGGCGCGCGATATGACGTTGCCCGCGTAGCCGCACCATTTCGCTGCGCCCGCTCAGCGCACGCTGAAGTCGATCGCGATCGCGCCAGGCTCACGCTGGCGGTATTCCACGCTGATGCGATCGCCATAACGCTGCGCCATCTGCGACAGCAGCGGCAGCGGGTCGTGGTCGTTGGCGAAGCGCATGGTCTCTCCTGCCTGCAGGATGTCCAGTGCGCCGAAGATGGCGGCGTGCCGGAAACGCTTGGCCACGCCGCGGGCGTCGAATGGATAGATGGCGTCGGGGGACAAGTGCAGATGAGCTTGTGACATGACGACTCCTTGACGGGTCAGTGAAGGGGCCCGACGCAAGGCGTCAGGCAGGGAAGGAGTTGGGGAGCCCGGCGGGTTCGAAGGCGCCCCGGCGACCGCGCATCGACTGACCGATGCGGTCCAATTCGGCATCGCAGAGCAGCCGCCCGGCCATCGGCAGCAATTCGGCCTCCTCGCGTGCGATGTGCCGCTCGTACAGGGCTATGAAGTCATGCACTTCGTCGTCCGGCAAGGTCGCCGTGTCTCCGCCTGCCACCTGCTCCAGCCGGCGGCGCAAGGCGCGCCAGCGCCGTTCGAGTTCTCGGTGCTCGGCGGCCAACGAAGCCGTCAACTCGCGCACGCACACGGCGTCGGACCCGGCCATGGACTCGATCAGCGCTGGAAACAGGTCCAGCTCCTCGTCCGCGTGGTGATGCACGGCGGAGGTATCGAAGTAGCGCATCACGGCAGCGGCGGCGTCCTGCGCCTGTCGGTCGGCCCCCTGGCCGGCCAGGTGCGCCGCGAGACGCCGCAACGTGGCGCACTGGGCCTGGACGCGGCCGTGACATGCCGCCAGCATCTCCAGCGGCACTTCGAAGCCCACCGCCGGAGCCGAGTGCCCGGGCAGATCGAGAAGCGTCGCCGGTGCGCTGCGCTCACGCATCGGGCTTCCCGGTGCTGGCGGGCTTGCGAAGGCTGCGTGGCGGCGCCACCGGGGCGCCCCCCGCGCGACCACGCACCGACGTGGCGCGTGCCGAGGCTGGGGCCGGCGCAGGCTCGACGATGTCGGCCAGGGTCATGCTGTCGAGCTCCTTGAAGTAGGCCCCCAGCGCGCCTCTGAACAAGCCTTTCAGGCGGCAGGACGGTGTCAGCGTGCACTGGTTGGTGCCCGGGTCGAAGCACTCGACCAGGCGGAAGTCGGTCTCGGACGCGCGCACCACGTCGCCGATGCGGATCCTGGCCGGATCCTTCAGCAAGCGAAGCCCGCCGCCGCGGCCGCGTGTCGTCTCCAGCACACCCTGGCGACCGAGATCGGTGACGATCTTCATCAGGTGATTCCTGGACACCCCGTGGCGTTCTGCCAGCTCGCTGATGGTCACCAGCTGCTGCGGACGGGCCGCGCAGTACATCAGCACTCGCAAGGTGTAGTCGGTGTACTCGGCGAGACGCATGCATGCCCCTAAAGAGGCATCAAGTATATGCCTTTAAATATGAATGCGATTTAAGATGCAGCAAGCGTACTTCTTATAAGTCCTCAGGACGACCTGACCGTCGTTACGTTGTCTGCCAAACGATGTCCCTCCTGTCCCTCCGAACTGCCCCGCCCGAGGTGCCCGAAGCGCCACCGCCCGCGGGCTGGCCGCTGCTGCGTCTGGGGTTCCGCCCGTTCTACCTGGGAGCTGCGCTGTTTGCCGTGTTGGCGATGCCACTTTGGATCGCGCTCTACCTGGGGCAGGTGACCTCGACTCTGGCGGTGCCGCCCCTGCTGTGGCACGCGCACGAAATGTTGTTCGGCTTCGCGATCGCCGTCATCGTCGGCTTCCTGCTGACGGCCGGCAAGGCCTGGACCGGGCTGGCCACGCCGCGTGGTGCGTTCCTGGGCGCGCTGGCTTTGCTGTGGGCTGCTGCGCGCGTTGCCGCCGTAGTCGGTCCCTATCCGGTCTACGCATTGCTGGACCTGGTGCTGCTGCCACTGGTGGCCGCCGTGTTGGTCGATCTGCTGGTCCTCGCCCACAACCGCCGGAATCTGCCGCTGGCAGGCATCCTCGTGCTGCTGTCGCTGGCCAACGGCGCCTTCCACCTGGCGGTGCTCGGGACCATTTCGATCGCACCCCTGGTCGCGCTGCACGCCGGCTTGGCCCTGATCGTGATGATCGAGTGCGTGATTGCCGGGCGTGTGATTCCGGCCTTTACGATGAGTGCCACCCCCGGCCTGAAGCTCGCCGCCCGGCCGGCCTTGGAGCGCGCGACGCTGTCGATCACCGCGTTGGCGCTGGCGCTTTGGGTCTTCGCACCCTCGGCAACGGCTTGGGGATGGGTCAGCGGCGCGGCCCTGGCGCTGGCAGCTGCTCTGCACCTGGCCCGACAGTGGCAATGGCAACCGGCGCAGACGCGCACCCGTCCGATCCTGTGGATCCTGCACGCAGCCTACGCCTGGATAGCCGTCGGATTCGGCCTACTGGCGCTGGCGCAGATCGGCCGTATCGGTGCGTCGGCCGGCGTGCATGCCCTGGCGGTCGGTGCGACCGGGGGCCTGATCATCGGCATGATCACCCGCACGGCGCGCGGCCACACGGGTCGGCCACTCAAGGCCTCGAAAGCTGAGGTGCTGGCCTACATGCTGGTGATGGCTGCAGCCGCCCTGCGTGTGCTGGGTCCGCTGGCGATGCCGCAATGGCTACCGCAACTTCTGGTCTGCGCGGCGCTCGCCTGGTGCGCCGCTTTCGCCATCTACATCGTCGTCTACGCCCCGTGGTTGATCAGGACGCGCCGCGACGGGAAGGACGGCTGACTCGACTCGACACGCCAACCTCGCTGGCCCTTCGTGGCACGCCCGTCGGCAGGCCCGCCTTCCACTCACCGAACTGCAAAGGAACCTCGGATGACTTCCACACTCGCCGCACCGGCCACCACGATCGACCTTCGCACGATCGCGCCGCGCGATCGCCATGCACTGGTCTTTGCACGCTTCGACGCGCTTCAACCAGGCCATGCGCTGGAGCTGGTCAACGACCACGACCCGCAACCCCTGCGCGTGCAGTTCGAGGACCGGGCGTTCGGGCAATACGACTGGCACTACGTCGAAACCGGCCCTGCGTCCTGGCGGGTACGGATCGACAAATGCGGAGCCAACCCGAGGTCGGACGTCGGCGACTCCTGCTGCTCCGGTGGAGCCTGCTGCGGCTGATCGAACGGTGCCGCGTCCATGACCTTCGTCGTCACCGAGGCCTGCATCCGCTGCAAGTACACCGATTGTGTCGACGTGTGCCCGGTCGATGCCTTCCGCGAAGGGCCGAACTTCCTTGTCATCGACCCCGGTGAGTGCATCGACTGCGCGGTGTGCGTGCCCGAATGCCCGGTCTCGGCCATCTACGCCGAGGAGGACGTGCCGGGTGATCAGCAGGACTTCACATCGCTGAACGCCGAGTTGGCCCGCGTCTGGAAGCCGATCACCAAGACCAAGAAGGCCTTGCCGGACGCCGATGCGTGGCGCGAGGTCACCGACAAACGCGCCGAGCTCGAACGCTGAACGCCATGAACACCGTTGCCATCCTGCTGTCGGCCTTCGTACTGTCCTTCGTCGCTTTGTTGGTCTTCATCTGGTCGCAGCGCACCGGCTTGTTCGATCGCAGCAGCAAGGGTGCGGAGGTGATCTTCGCTTCCGGCGAAATCGGGCGCATCGAGGAACCGGCCGCGGCACCTTCGGCGCAGGGCAGCCTGCAGGGCGCCATCGATACGGCCGGTGCCGGCCAAGCGTCCCGCGCCGACGCCGGCGAACTGGCCGAGCGCGCGCGCGCCGACGCGTCCACGGCGCCGCTGGTGTTCTTCATGTTCTGCTGCGCGATCGCCTGGCTGCTGGTGGCCTCGGCGGCCGGGCTCACCGCGTCGATCAAGCTGCACGAACCCGACTGGCTGGTGCGGCAGGCCTGGCTCACGTTCGGTCGCATCCGCACCATCCACCTCAACGCGGTGGCGTACGGCTGGGCGCCGATGGCGGGCCTGGGCATCGCGATGTTCGTGATCCCGCGGCTGCTGAAGACACCGCTGCTGGGCGCGCGCTTCGCATTCGTCGGGGCGGTGTTCTGGAACGCGGCGCTGATCGCCGGGCTGGGCAGCATCGCCGCCGGCATCAACGACGGCCTGGAGTGGCTCGAGATCCCCTGGCAGATCGGCATCCTGTTCGCCGTCGGCGGTGCATTGATCGGCCTGCCGCTGGTATTCACGCTGGTCAACCGGCGCGTTGAGCACCTCTACGTCTCGGTCTGGTACATGGCCTGCGCGCTGTTCTGGCTGCCGGTGCTGTTCGTCGTCGCGAAAGTGCCGGGCCTGCACCAGGGTGTGCAGCAGGCGGCGATGAACTGGTGGTTCGGCCACAACGTGCTCGGCCTGTTCTACACACCGCTGGCGCTGGCCTCGGTGTACTACTTCCTGCCCAAGGTGATCGGGCGGCCGATCCAGTCGTACAACCTGTCGCTGCTGGGCTTCTGGGGCCTGGCCTTCTTCTACGGTCAGGTCGGTGGCCACCACCTGATCGGCGGGCCGGTGCCGGAGTGGATGATCACGCTGTCCATCGTGCAGAGCATGATGATGATCATCCCGGTCGCCGCGTTCACGGTGAACCAGTACCAGACGCTGCAGGGCCGTCTGTCGGCGCTGCGCTGGTCGCCGACGCTGCGCTTCATCGGCGTCGGCGGCCTGATGTACACGGCCAGTTCGGTGCAGGGCTCGCTCGAGGCGCTGCGCAGCATGAACGCCGTCACCCACTTCACCCACTACACGGTGGCTCATGCGCACCTGGGGCTGTACGGCTTTGTCAGCTTCGTGTTCTTCGGCGCGATGTACTTCGTGATGCCGCGCATCACGGCGCGCGAGTGGCCCTACCCGTGGATGATCACGGCGCATTTCTGGCTCGTCAGCGGCGGCTTCGCCTTGTACTTCGTGAGCCTGACCGCCGCCGGCTGGCTGCAGGGGGTGGCCATGCTGGACGCGGCGCGACCCTTCATGGACTCGGTGGCCGTGACGCTGCCCTACCTAAAGGGGCGCAGTGTGGGCGGGGCCTTCATGGTGCTGGGCCACCTCGTCTTCGCCGCGCACTTCATGGCGCTCGCCTTGGGTTTCGGCCCGCAGCGCGACAAGCCGGCACTGTTCCGGCAACTGTTCCACAAGGAGGCGGCGGCATGAACAACGAGGTCAAGCTGATCTCGGGCGCGATGGTCATGCTGGCGCTGTCGACCAGCGCGCTGGTGGTGCTGCCGTATCTGCAGGTGCACGACGCGCCGCCCCTTCCCGGCCTCAAGCCTACACCAGCGCCGAACTGCGCGGCCGCGAGGTGTACATCGCCAACGGCTGCGTCTACTGCCACTCTCAGCAACCGCGAGCCAAGGCCTTCGCGCCGGATTTCTCGCGCGGCTGGGGACGGGCGACCGTCGCCGGCGACTACGCCTACGACCAACCGCACCTGTTGGGCACCATGCGCACCGGCCCGGACCTGATGAACATCGGCGTGCGCCAGCCCAGCGAGCAGTGGCAGCTCGGACACCTGTACCAGCCGCGAGCCTACATGCCGGGAAGCATCATGCCGAGCTATCCGTTCCTGTTCGAGACGAGGGAAAGGGCCGAAAAGGGCGATGTGGTGGTGTCCCTGCCACCGGGCCAGGCGCCGGCCGGCCAGGTGGTCGTCGCGCGACCGCAGGCCATGGATCTCGTGAAGTATCTCCAGTCGCTCGATCGCAGCTACCCGGCTATCGCCGTGCCTGCCGTGAAGCCATGACCTCGCCCATCCTTCCTCAGCAGCAGCGCGAAAATCCCGAGCCGAAGGAAGGTTCGAATCCGATGCCATGGTTCGTCATCGTCCTGACCGCACTGCTGATGGCCTTCGGCGTGCTCTACATCGCCCGATCGGCCATCATCAACGCACCCGCGCTGGGTGACGGCCGCTCGACCGCCGAACTGCAGGGGCTCTTCCTGCGGCAGCTGGCACCACGGTGGACGGCACGGCTGCGTACGCGTCGCGTTGTGTGGCCTGCCATCAGGCCAGCGGCGCCGGGCTGCCGGGCGTGTTCCCGCCGCTCGCGGGCTCGGAATGGGTGGTGGGCAAGGAGACGACGCTGATCGCCCTGGTGCTGCATGGCGCCAGCGGCCCACTGACCGTCAAGGGCGGCACCTACAACGGTGTCATGCCCGCCTTCGGCGCCCAGTTGCAGGACGCCGAACTGGCCGCCGTGCTCACGCACATCCGCAGCCAGTGGGGCAACGCCGCGGCGCCGGTGACGGCCGACGCCGTGGCGGCGGTGCGCAAGGACACGGCGGCGCGCACCGAACCGTACAAGGGCGACGTCGAGCTGGCGCCGCTCAAGTGACGGCACCTCTGGCCGCCGTGCACCTGACGAGGAGGTCACACGAGGCAAGGGCGCGCCGCCTCACTGCCTTGCTTTGCCTGGCCCTGACGTTCGGTCTGGTCATGGCGCTGCAGCACTGGACACACGGCTTCGAGGTCTGGACCTTCGACGGACGCAGGCAGCTGCAATGGCAGGCGGGCGAACTGCGCGCTCAGCCGGTGGCCCTTCGGCGCAGCGACGGCAGCACGCCGCGCTTGTGGGGCGATGCCGGCGCCATGCCGGCCGCCTATCTCGTCGACTTCATTTACACACGCTGCCCCAGCGTCTGCCGAGCGCTCGGCGGCGAGTACCAGCAGATGCAGCGCGCGCTGATCCTGCGGCAGGGGTCAGACCCGACGCTGCGCGGCGTGCACCTGGTCTCGATCTCGTTCGACGTCGAGCATGACAGCCCGACGCAGCTGGCGCGTCATGCCGCCGACCTGCGCGCGGATCCGCTGGTCTGGTCCCTGGCCGTACCGGCCACACCCGGGGATGCGAGCGCCTTGTTGCGCTCGCTCGGTGTCGTCGTGATCCCGGACGGGGAGGGCGGCTTTGTGCACAACGGCGACATCCACCTGATGGACGAGCGCGGTCGCTTGCGCGGACTTTTCGCCTTCGACCAGTGGCCGCAGGCGCTTGAAGCCGCCCAGCGACTGGCGGCCACCCGGCCGGAGGCGTCGAGGTGAGCGCCTGCGGCCATCCGTCGCACCGTGTGGGGCCGCTCGTGCTGGCCGTGCTGCCGCTGGCGTTGCTGTGGCCGTTGCTGCGCCACACTGTCGAGAGCCGCATGTCGCTGCACATGCTGGCGGAATTCCCTGCGCTATTCATCGCCGGGTGGTCGGCCTGCCGGCTGTGCCTGCGCCGCCTGCCGGCCCGGCGGTGGCTGCGCATTCAGCGCCTGCTGGACTGGCGCGGCTGGACCGGGGCGGTGCTGACCAGCGGCGTGGCGCTGGTGTGGATGCTGCCGTCCGCCCTGGATGCAACGATGCTCTGGCCCGCCGCAGCCGGGGTCAAGATCGCCAGTTGGTGGCTCGCCGGCTGGCTTTTGCGGACAGCTGGCGCCGAATGGACGCCGAGGTACTGCTCTTCTTCGTCGGCAATCTGGCTGGATGGCTGCGACGGCGGGGCTGCTCTACATCGATGCGCCCACGCGCCTGTGCGTGAACTACCAGCAGGACGATCAGCGCCATGCGGGCATCGGCCTGGTGCTGCTCGCGCTCCTGCTCGGTGCGCTGGCGCTGCGGCGGCGCCGGGAGCCGCCACATGAAGGTCGGTGATTCGTGACGAAGGGATCGGATCGGCCGTCTACAGGCCGAGGGTGAGGGCGGCCGCCTCGGACATCATCGAGCGGTCCCAGGGCGGGTCGAACACGATGTCCACCGTCGCTTCGCCCACTTGCGTCAGGGCCAGCACCTTGTCGCAGACTTCATCGGCGATGACTTCGCCCATGCCGCAGCCGGGTGCGGTCAGGGTCATCTTGATCGATACGCGGAACCGTTCGTCGTCCATCGGCAGCACGTCGCAGAGGTAGACCAGACCCAGTTCGACGATGTCGACCGGGATCTCCGGGTCGTAGCAGGTCTTCAGGGTCTGCCACACGAGGGCGCGCAACTCGTCGAGGCCGATGTCGTGCGGTGTCGTTGGGGCCGCGGGCGCGGCGGGCGTCGGCTTGCCGATGGCGTCGGCGTCGACACCACGCAGCCGCATCAACTGCCCCTCGACCCACAGCGTGAACGAACCACCGAGCGCCTGCGTGATCCGCGCCGGCGTGCCGGGCGGCAGTTCGGTCGGCCGCCCGTCGGGGATGCACTCGACACGCACCGCGCGCGTGGTCACCACCGGCTCACGCTGTGGTCTCACGGCGTATCACCCAGCGCATGCATCAGTGCATGCCAACCCAGGAGGGCGCACTTGATGCGGCCCGGATAGCGCCGCACGCCGGCCAGGCTGATCAGCTTGCCCAGTTGCGCCGCATCGGGTTCGAGTTCACCGGTGAGAACCGCGCGAAAGCGCTGGTGCAACTGCTGTGCGACGGCCACGTCGTGCCCGCGCACGGCCTCGGTCATCATCGACGCCGAGGCCATGCAGATCGCGCAACCCTGCCCGCTGAAGCGGATGTCCTGCACCTGACCCTGCACCACGTTCAGCATCACCTGCAGGTCGTCGCCACAACTCGGGTTCTGGCCGCGTGCCTGGTGC